>NZ_VPFK02000013.1:0-1519 GCF_008634075.2 Saccharibacillus sp. WB 17
GGCGCGGTCTTCGCCGCCGGCTACGCGGCGCGTGCCGCCGCGCGAAGCTTCGCCGCGTCCGCCGGCGCTGTCGCTGCCCCGGCGACCCCGGCCGCCTTCCTGGTTGCTGCGGCCTCCGCCCGAGCCGCGCCGGGCGCCGCCCTTGACGGAGCCTTCGCGGCCTTCGCGTTCTTCACGGCCTTCGCCGCCCGTGCGGCGCGAAGCGTCGGCGACGCGAATAACGCCGCCGTTCTGGAAAGCGACGCGTTCCGGCCGCTGCCGGGTCGCCTGTTCGATCAGATCCAGGATGCCGTGGTCGCGCTGCGCGACAAACGTATACGCCAGGCCTTTATCGCCGGCGCGGCCGGTCCGGCCGATCCGGTGGATATAGCTGTCCGTATCCTGCGGAATATCGAAGTTGAAGACGTGCGAGACGCCTTCGACGTCGAGGCCGCGTGCCGCGACGTCCGTCGCGACGAGAATTTGCAGACGCGCTTCGCGGAACGCGCGCATAACCTGCTCGCGCTTGTTCTGCGACAAGTCACCGTGCAGCTCGGCGGAGTTGAAGCCTTCGAGCTGCAGGTCTTCGTTCAGCTTGGAAGCGCGGCGCTTCGTCCGGCAGAAGACGACCGCCAGATAAGGATTGTCGCGGTTGATCAGGAACTTGAGCGCATCGTATTTGTTGCGATCCGTACATTCGAGCGCGATCTGGCGAATATTGCGCGCCGGGATCTTCTCGGTCGGCGTAATGCTGATCTGCTCGGCGTCTTTGGTGTACGCGCCGGCCAGATGGCGCACCGTGTCCGGCAGCGTTGCCGAGAACAGCATCGTCTGGCGGGACGGCGGCGTCGCTTCGATGATCGCCTGAACTTCTTTGAGGAAGCCCATATGCAGCATTTGGTCCGCTTCGTCGAGGACGAGCGTCTTGACCTTGCCGAGCTTCAGCGTCTCGCGGCGAATATGGTCCAGCAGGCGTCCCGGCGTGCCGATAACGAGATCGCAGCCGCTTTTGAGCTTATGCAGCTGCGCTTCGACGTCCTGGCCGCCGTATACGGACAGGATGCGCATTTCCGGTCCGGCCATCTTGCGGGCTTCGACCGTGATCTGCAGCGCCAGTTCGCGCGTCGGTGCCACGACGAGCGCGGGCGGAAGGCCCATGCCTTCCGAGCGGCCGCCGTCGTTCCATTCGCGTCCGGCCGCGATCTTGTCCAGAATCGGCAGGATGAAGGCCAGTGTCTTGCCGGTGCCCGTCTGCGCCTGAACCATCAGGTCGCGTCCGGCCAAAGCGAGCGGAAGCGAAGCTTGCTGTACCGCAGTCGGTACGGTAATGCCCTGTGCCTGCAAACGGTCCAGCACCTCGGGAGCGATCCCCAAATCTTTAAATGTTTTCATTCTGTATATTCCTCCGTGTGGGGACTTCTTCCGCGATGCTGGCATTCGCTTGCAGCGAATTCCAAAAGAAAGGGCATCCGTCCAAGCGGATCGCCCCTTTTCCGAAATCAATGGCCCGAAGGCGCGGAAAGTCCCGTTTTTTCGATCG
>NZ_VPFK02000013.1:1528-72316 GCF_008634075.2 Saccharibacillus sp. WB 17
ACGACCCGGTCCGGATCGTTCGCCGGCGTAAAATGTTCCACGAAATGCGACGCCGTTCCGAAAAACATCTGGCCGCGCACTTCGTATACTTTGACCCCGTCTTCCGCCCCGACGTTTGCCGTCACTTTAAGCTTCGCGATTTTCCAACCGAAATGCAAGGTGCACAGCACGACGCCGACCCCTACGCCGATCGACAGATTGTCGGTCGCTACGACGATGCCGACCACGATCAGCATGACGATCGTATCGGCGAGCGGAATCTTGTTCGCCCGGTACAGCGAACTCCAGTCGAACGTGCCGATCGAGACCATGATCATGACGCCGACGAGCGCCGCCAGAGGAATCCGGCTGACGATATCGCCCAGCAGCACGAGCAGGATCAGCAGGAACGCGCCGGCCGTAAAGGTCGACAGCCGGCCGCGTCCGCCCGACTTGATATTGATAACGGACTGCCCGATCATCGCGCAGCCGGCCATGCCGCCGAAAAATCCGTTGACGATGTTGGCGATACCCTGACCGCGGGCTTCGACGTTTTTGCTGCTCTTCGTCTCGGTCATGTCGTCCACGATCGTGGCCGTCAGCAGCGATTCGAGCAGTCCGACCAGCGCCAGCGAGATCGACACCGGCAGAATGACCCTGAACATGTTCCACGTCAGCTCGATCTGCGGAATATGGAACATCGGCGGCGTATTGCCGAGTTCGCCCATTTCCCCGACCGTTTTGACGTCCAGATTCAACCAGACGGCGATCAGCGACATGACCACGATCGCCACGAGCGGCGCCGGAACGGCTTTGGTGAATCGCGGCAGGATATAGATGATCGCGAGCGTACCCGCCACCACGATATACATTGCCGGTCCCGCCCCGACGAACTGCGGAAGCTGCGCCATGAAGATAATGATCGCAAGCGCGTTAACGAAGCCCGTCATGACGGGCTTCGGGATAAACGTAATAAAGCGCCCGATGCCGAAAGCGCCGAGCAGAACCTGAATGATGCCGGCCAACACGCCCGCCGCCAACAAATACTCCATCCCGTAATCGCGGTACAAGCTGCCCATCAGCACCGCCATCGCGCCCGTCGCCGCCGAGATCATGCCCGCTCGCCCGCCGACGAACGCGATCACGATCGCGATGACGATCGACGCATGCAAACCGACGATGGGATCGACGCCGGCCACGATCGAGAACCCGATCGCTTCCGGGATCAGCGCCAACGCCACCGTGATGCCGGACAGGACATCGCCCCGCACATTGCCGAACCACTGTTGTCTGAACTCCATAATCCTCTCGCTTTCCGTATCTCACTGTTGTAATACCTTGTCAACACTAAAGGTAAGGTTACGCTCCCCTGAATCGCACCTAAAGCGTGTGCGTTTCAGGAAAACGTAAACCTGTGATTAAGCGTTGAAAGGGTAGTAGTCGTGGCGTTTTCCCCTTTCAGAAAAACCCGGGTCCGTTGTCGTCAAGACCCTCATTATACAGAATTCGAACAAGCACGGCTACAGCAGCAAAATCGCAAAACAAAGAGCCAGAAGGCGATTTCCTAACCTTTTCGCCGTCTGACCCGTTTATTTCCGCTTTTTTCATGAATTTGCACCCGCTAGAAACGACCCGACTTGAAAATGGACAGCAGCAGGAGCAGCACCATCAGCACCGCCACGACCAGTCCCATCTCGATGATCGGATAATTCCAGATGACGGTCTCTTTCTGGGCCAGCGAAGCGCCGACCACGAGGCCGGCCATGACGATGCTGAACGCGAGCAGCACGATGCTGAACGCAAGCCGGTTGACGAGCCGGTCGACGCCCCGGGACGCCCGCCTAAGCTCCGGCATCTCCAGTTCGACCTTGACCCGGCCTCCGCTGATGAAGGACGTCAGGTGGCGCAGCCGGTCCGGCAGCCCCGCCAGCGAATCGGCCAGGCCGAGCGCCCCGCTGACCGTTTTGCGCCGCAGCCGGTCGGGCCCGAACTTCTCCCGCGCAAGCTTCCGGCCGAACGGTTCGGCCAACGTCACGATGCTCAGCGACGGATCGAGCTGCTCCACCATGCCTTCCGTCGTGATCAGCGCCTTGCCCAGCATCAGCAGGTCCGGCGGAATGCCGATACCGTGCTGGCGGGCCGTGGAGAAGAAGTCGTTGATGACCTGCCCCAGATTGACGTCGGAAAAAGCGACGTCGTAATAGCGCTCCCTGAGTCGTTCCAGATCGCGCTTGAGCGCGCCCACGTCCGTATCTTCGTGGATCATGCCCATCCGTTCGATCGCCCGCACCATCGCCGGCGTATCCTGCCGCATCAGCGCGATGACAAGCGACGACAAATACTCGCGCATATCCGGGCTGAGCCGGCCGACCATGCCGAAATCGAGAAACGTGATCGATCCGTCCTTCATGATGAGCAGATTGCCGGGATGCGGGTCCGCATGGAAAAAGCCGGCGATAAAAATCTGGTTCAGCACGGCGTTCACGATCCGCGACGCGATGGTCTTCACGTCGTAGCCGCGATGTTCGAGGTACTGCCGGTCCGTCGGCTTGATGCCTTCGATGTAGCTCATCGTCAGCACGCGTTCGGACGTACAGGCCCACAGCACGTCGGGCACATGGATATGGGGGTCCTGGCTGAACTGCGCGGAGATCCGCTCCATGTTGCGCGCTTCCGACGTGTAATCCAGCTCTGCTTCCATCGAGCGCGCAAATTCGTCCACGAGCTGCGTCACCTGGTAGCGGGTTACCCACTCCCAACGTTTCTCGCCAAGTGCGACGAGGTCGTGCAAAATTTCCAGATCCCGCGTGACCAGCCGCTTGACGCCGGGCCGCTGCACTTTGACCGCGACCCGCTGCCCTCCTTCGATCAGGCGGGCGCTGTGCACCTGCCCGATCGAAGCGGCGGCGATCGGCTCTTCCGAAAAATCGGTCATGAAGCTCTCGATCGAACCGCCGAGCTCAAGCTCCACGATCTGCCTGGCTTCTTCCGCCCCGAACGGAGGCACGTCGTCCTGAAGCTTGGACAGTTCCAGCACGACGGACGCCGGCAGCAGGTCCGAGCGGGTGCTCGCCAGCTGCCCCAGCTTGATGAACGTAGGCCCAAGCGCTTCCATGACGAGACGGATACGCTCGCCGAGCGTTTTCGTTTCCGGCGCCTCGCGCCGGATCCAGCGGATGGGCAGCCGCAGAACGCGCGTCAGTCCCATCTCTTCGACCATATAGCCGAAGCCGTGCCGGATCAATGCGACCGCGATTTCCCGGTAGCGGCCGGCATGCCGGATATGGACCGCCATGTTACTCGGCCGTCGTTTCGCCCGGCGCGCCTGTCCGGTAGTTGTTCGTCTCCGCAGCCGGGTCTGCCGTTACCGCAGGCTTGCCGCCTTCGAGCTGGGCGACGCGCTGTTCCAGCACGGCGATCCGCTGCTCAAGACTGACCACGTCGCTGCCCGACGGAACGTCCAGTTCCTGCAGCACGCGGCGAACCTGATCCTGCACCATGTTTTTGATCGTCGAACGTTCTTCTTCCCCGCGCTCGATCAGCTTGTTGACGACCGCTTTCGATTCGGACGGCGCGATCTCGCCTTTTTTCACCAATTCCTCGACCGTTTTCTCCACTTTCTCCTTGCTTGCTACCGTCAGGCCGATTCCGAGAGACAACGCCTTTTTAAACAGATCGCTCATTGAAAGATTCCTCCGTTTATGAAATAGGATACGTTCGCTTGTCCCATGCAACCTTCAGGAACGCGAAAGCTCAAATCGTGCTTTCTTCTTCCCCGTCTTCCGCCCGTTCTTCGCCGGAAGACGCGTAATACTTCGCCAATTCCACCATCATGCTGCCCATCCGCTCTTCTTTGGGCGCGATCACGCGCTCGATGCCTTCTTCGCGGATCGACTGGGCAGTCACCTTGCCGACTGCCACCGCCACGACTTCGTGCTCGAACGAAGCCCGCAGCGCTTCTTCCTTGCCCGCCGCGGCCGCATGCCCGATCAGGAAACGCACCTGCGGGCCGCTCGTGAACGTCACGGCGTCCACCCGGCGCTCCAGAATGTCGCCCAGCAGCTGCTCAAGCTGTTCGTCCGGCGGCGCGATATGCTTGTAAGGCAGTACCGTGCGCACCGAAGCCCCGCGGCTCTCCAGCCAGGAGACGAGATGCGGCGCCGGATCGCCATGCAGCTGCACCATCACTTTCGTTCCGGACAAATCGTGCGCTTCCAGCTCGCGAATCAGTCCTTCCGTGCTGCCGTCGTCGTCGCGGACGAGCGGGGCGATCCCGCGCTTCTTGAGCGCGTTGACCGTCTTGTACCCGCGGGCCGCGACGTTCGAATGGGCCAAAGCTTCCATAAAAGCTTCCGACACTTCCATCTCCTGCGCCGTATTGATCAGCGCTTCCAGCCCCATCCCGGTCGTCAGCAGGGACCACTCGGGCTTCAGGCGGATCCATTCCGAGATCCCGCCGCCCAGTTCCGGTTCGTCCAGAAACACCGTTCCCTGCGCCGGGCGCACGAGCGCTGTTCCGCCCATGTTCTGCACGATTTTGCTCAACTCTTCCGCTTTGCGCGGACCGGTAATCGCGATCCGTTTTCCTTCCAGTCTTTTCGCCAACCGATTTGCCCCTCCCTTGTCTTTGTAGAAGGCTTTCCATACGGCCGTGCCGCTTTCCACCTATTTTCGCTTCCCCGACGCAAAATTGCAACCGCCCGGACCCAAAACGCCCCGAATCTCCAAAAGCGCGTCCTTCCCTTCTCTTTTACCCTTAAAAATACTTATATTCATGTATGGCCAAAATTACTATCATATCTTCCTGCGGCTTTCCGATATATAATCTAACGCACCATCCAAGTCCGCACACGATCCGATTTTTCCCTCTAAATGTAAGAAGCGCAGCCAACGAATACACTTCCGGTTCCATCCATTTTTTGCCTGCGCGAAAGTCGTTGACCTTTATTCGTTCCGTCCTGTATATTGTAAATTACTAGTATTAAAAGCATTATATGAGAAGCCTAGACCCGGAATGGACTCTAGCAGCGTAAGCGAGGTGCAGACATGGAACTAACGAAAACTCTCCGTTCGGAAATTGAAAACGGCATCGCCGAACTCGGCATGAACTTTTCCAGTTTCGGCGAACGGTCCGGCATTAACCGCGGCATCTTCAGCGCCATCCTGAACGGAACCCCGCCGAAGCCGATTTCCCTGAACCAGATGGAAGCGATCACCCGCGCATTCGGCAAACCGGAAGGCTGGATGTTCGACCTGTATATCGAAGAATGCTTCTACGACGGCAAGCCCAACCGGCGACGCGTCGAGCCTTTCCTGATCCGCTGCGCCGAACTCGGACGAACCGACTGCATCCGCGAAGTGCTGTCCCGCCTGCTTGAAGATCTCAAGCACGTCTCGATGATCTTCGACATCGCGGAGACGCTGTTCACGACGGGCCGCAAACAGGAATCGCTCATTTTCTACGAATGCGTGGTGGAGAACGAGAAATACCATCATTCGGAGCGGCTTGCGATCAGCTATTACCGTTTGTTTCACGCCGCTCTAGGCGAGGATAACGAGCAAAATTGGCGGGCCGCCATGCGCTTCGAACCGTTCTCGGGCAAACTGCCGGACCATTACCGCCTCGACGGCCTGCTGAAGCTGGCGAACGTTTATTTGCTGCTTGAGAGATGGACCGAAGTGGAGCTTTATTCGACGGAACTGCATGAGTTCGTGCAGGCCATTTACGAAATCGAGAAGAAAAAAGCGCGGAAGAACAGCTCCCAAAAGCCGATTCCGACCGAACGCCCGCTTATTTTCTATTACGGTCACAGCTTTATTTTGCGGGAAGCGGTGTACGAGCAGGAGGGCAATTACGAGGCGGCCCGGCAGTGCATAGACGCCTACAAAGACCTCAGCGATTTTGAGCTGCCCCTGGACAAAAGCGGGCGGGCCGAAGTCGAAAATTTCAAACTGTACGCCAAAGCGAACGAGATGAATCTGGAAGTGCTGGCCGGCAACATGGACGTACTCGACGCGTATACCGAATTTCTGGACGAGAATCCGGACGAAGTGCTGCCCAGCTTTCTTACCGTGCTGGAATGCGCCAATAAATACGAAGCTTCCATCGACCCTTTCGTCGACCATTTCTCTCCTGCCCTCCAAAGCTATAACATCAACACCCTGAATTATAAGCGAACGAGCAGCTTGAACCGGTACGCCAGCATTTTTTATGAATTGGCCCGCTATCATTTTCGTCAAAAACGGTATGACCGCGCGTTATCTTATGCTTTACAGTGTCTTGAAATGACTGTTAAAATAAGCAACAAGAACATCTTCATGAAGAGTGTTCCTCTTTTTGAAGAACTTCGTTCTTTCGCGAATGCCGAACAAACCAAGACCTACGAAAATCTGATGAGGAGTGTGTATCTCAATGTCTAAGTTTTCTAAATTTTCGCTCGTCGCCGCTTTGCTCGTCGTAGCCGCTGCCAAGCTGCCAGGCTTCTTCACGACACTGACTAACGGAACAGGCATCTTCTAATTTTTTTTCCAAAAAAGCGTATGATGAAGCAGCATTCATCGTACGCTTTTTTGGTTTCTCAAGATTAATCGGTCCTCCTTCCAACTCCCCCCAACCCTCCACTTTTCTTTATTTAGTTACTAAGATATTAAAGATATGTCACAAACGTTTCGCTATCGGGGCTTATAATGAATCGATCGATAGAAGAGTACACGTTTTTCTCGCTTGCAATTCAATTTTCGGCCCGACATTCGTCGGGTCGGCTTTTTCATATTCCTGACCGAGGTGCCTACATGCAGACTTCCAGCCAACTTCGATCGGCCATCAAACAGGATATGCGGGAGTTGGGTTACAACTTCTCCGTTTTGTCGGAAAAATCCGGAATTTCCCGCGGATCGCTCAGCCTTATTCTCGTAGGCGGAGCGTCGCGGCGCAGTCCGATGGCTTTTCATCATTTGACCCAAATCACTTCGGCGCTCGGGCTCAAGGAAGAAGCTTACTTCGACCTTTACGTCGACGAATGCTTCTTCGACGGCCGTCCGAGCCGAAGCCGAATCAAGCCGTTCCTGACAAGATGCATCGAGCTCGGGCAGGCGGCATGCGTTGAACGGATTCTGGCCCGACTGGAAGGCGATTCCCGTTATTTGCCGCTCCTGTTTGAAATTGCGGAGCTTGGTTTCAAAAAAGAGGGAACCAAAATCCTTGTGGAACGTCTATTTGAGTATATGCTGCTGCATCAGGACGACCGTCATTCTGTTGAAAAAGCGGTCTGCCATTACCGCCTCTTCATGCTCCGTCTCAATCAGGACGAAGAGAACAACTCCCGACAGCTCAATGCTTTCTCGCCTTACCGCGATAATCTGCCCGACGAACTCAAGATGCAATCGCTGCTGATCATGGCTTATCTGTGCTACAACCGCATGGACGCCGAAGAACTGGAGAAGCTGGGCGACGAACTGATCTCGCTCTGCCTCCGGCTGTTCGGCACGAAAGAAAAGCCCGGAAGACCGTTCCGCCCGGATTCCCCGCTCGGCCGGACGTTCGTCTTTTATTACGGGCAGGGTTATGTCGTCAAGCAAATCGCGCTGTGCGAAAAAGGCGAATTCGAGGCCGCCCAATCGTATTCCCGCTTTTACGAAGACTTGAGCTGGCTGGCCGGCAGCGACGCCGAAGCGCAGCAGGCCGCACGGGGCATGACGCTGTTCGCGCAGGCCAACCGACTGGGCTGCCGGCTGCTCGGCGGGGAACTCGAAGTGCTGCCGGACTATGTGGACATGCTCGAACTGCATCCCAAAGAAACGGTATCCGGCCTCATCGTTCTGCTCAAGACCGCGAACCGGTTCGGCATCTCGGTCGACGAATGGCTGCCGCGCTTTCCGCTCGACCTGGAGCAGATGCTGGCACTGCAGGACAACGCCTACTACAGACAGGTGTGCCGCAATCGCTTCGCCCGCCTGCTCTACCAGTTCTCGATCTACCACTTCGGCCGGGGCCGGTTCGAAGAGTCGCTTCAAGCGGCGCTGCAAAGCTGGGAGCTCTCGAGTCGATTGAACAATCACCGAATGTTCCGGCTGCTTGCTTCGCTCACGCTCATGTACAGCGGGCAGTCCGAACCGGAGGACCTCTGAGAGGTGCATCATGCAAAAATCGTTTGAACTGCGTTCGGCGATCGAAAAAGAAATGGCGAATCAGGGCCTTAACTTCTCGACGTTGAGCGAAAAATCGGGCATTAACCGGGGCGTATTCAGCGCAATTCTGAACAGCACGCCGCCGAAGCCCGTTTCTTTTCACCAACTGGATACGATCACCCGGGCGCTGGGCATGCCCCCCGGCTGGCTGTTCGACGAATACGTCGGGGAATGCTTCTACGGCGGCAAGCCGAACCGGCGGCGGATCGAGCCTTTTCTGTTGGCCTGCTCCGAATCGGGGCGGACCGATCTCGTGCATGAAGTGCTGAGGCGGCTGCTCGAAGATCTCAAGTACGTGCCGTTCGTGTTCGAAAAAGGCGAAGAACTGTTCATGAACGGTCATTTTGTGCGGTCCGCCCCGTTCTACGAAAGTGTCATCGAACACGAGAAACACCAGCATTCGCTCCGCCTGGCGGTCAGCCAATACCGGTTGTTTCGTGCCCGGCTCAGCGAAGACGGCGAAGAAAAGCTCAAAGCCGCAGTCCGGTTCGAACCTTTTTGCGGCCTGCTTCCGATCCGTCTGAGACTCGACGCGCTGCTGCGCCTCGGCAACCTCTACTACGAACTCGGCAAGTACGCCGAGATGGAAGCCGCGGCCGACGAACTGTTCGAAGCCGCTTCTGGACTGTACGCGGAGCTGCGCTCGGGCACGGCAAAGCCGCAGGAAGACGAACCGCCGGTCCGGCCGGTCAAACCGCTCGTGTTCTATTACGGCAGCGGCCTCCTGCACAAGCAGTTGGCGCTGATCGGGCAGAAGCGCTACGAAGAAGCGCGTACGTACGGCGAGCGCTACGGCAATCTGGACGACTTCGAAGGGATGGACGACGACGGACGTGAGGAAGTCGAGCAGTTCAAAGTGTTCGCGCTCGGCAACATGCTCGACCTGGAGCTGACGCTCGGCAACCTGTCCGTGCTGCCCGCTTATTCCGAGTACATGCAGCGCCATCCGAACGAAACGGTGAGCGGCCTGGTCAACATCGTCGAAGCGGCGAACCGTTACGACGCGGACGTCGACCGCCTGCTCGAAGACCATTACGTGCCGCTGGACCGCTATATGGCGCAGAGGCCCGGCAATTATTATCCGGAACCGATCGTACGCAGCAGCTTTGCCAGCCTGCACTTCCATCTGGCCGTCTACCATAACCGCCGCGGCCGATGCGCCCAAGCCGCGGAGCATGTGCGCCACTGCTGGAAGCTGTCGCAGGAATTGAACAATCCGCAGCATTTCCGGCAGCTCGCTTCGCTGCTGTCGCTGCCGCCGATGTTCGTGCCGCCCGTTCCCGCAGCGGCCGGCGAAGCCGAATAGCCCGGAAGCGCCGCGGCCCAAACGAAAAAGCGCCGCGGAACAGGAATTTCCCTGCTTCGCGGCGCTTTTTCGTGTAGGTGTGCGCGAACGAACTTCGCGCGCGGTAACGCTTTATTCCGCCGAACCGGTCTCGATCCGGATCTCTTTGAGATACGGCTGCGGCTCCGTCACTTCGAGCGACTGCGCGAACACGTCGGCAGCCGGCTCGGCCGCCACCATCATGCTGCCGCTCAGATTCTGCATCTCGTAGCCGAGATCGACCGTCTGCGCATCGGCTTCGTTCCCGCCGCGCTGCACGGTCATCTGCGCGCTGCCTTTGGTCAGCGTCGCGACGATATCGCCTTTGCGCAGCTTGACGACGCTCGTGCCGTCGAAGCCGAATTCGGCGCCCAATGCGGCCGCCAGCTCCTTGATCGGCACGAGAATATGGCCTTCGCGCACCTGGGCCGGCACGCCGAATTCCACTTCCTTGCCGTCGACGTAGACGAACAGGCTGAACGCCCCGCTGTCCATATCGACCGCCAGATGCGACAGCTGGCTCTCCAGCTCTTCGTTGAACTTGTCCACGTTGTCTGCGGTCAACAAATGTTTGCCTTCCGCGATTTCGCGCACGATCCGTTCGTTGATGTCCTGGCTGTGGTGGGACAAATCTTTGTACTGGCCCAGATCGTACGTGATCGACGAATCTTCCTGAAAATCGTACACGCTGACGTTCGAATGCTTGCTGAACTGTTCGAACATATACTTTTTCATCGCGTACTGGTTTTCCGCCCGGACCGGATTCGTCTCTGCCCAGACCTGCTGACGCAAAATGGTGTACGGCGGGTAGTAGAACGTGAATTCCACTTCCGGATGTTCTTCGATCAGGCTCAGCACGTATTTGTTGAACACGGCTTCCACGTTTTCGAGCGAAAATTCGTTTTTACCGTAGCCGGCTTCCTTGATTCGGGCTTTCTCCCACGTATCGAGCACGGCCGCCTGGCTGTACTTGGCCGATTTGTCCCAGTTGCGCAGCAGATCCAGATTCCGGAACGCTTTGGACTCTTCTTCCGGCGTCGTCAGCGCTTTCCAGGCATGCTTGACGTTCGAGATATTAAACAAATATTCGTAATCGTTGAACGGGTTGTTATCGTACATGTACATCGGCATGTTCTCCGACTCCGCCCCGACGTCCTGGCGCATCGCGAAGTAATCGAGGCCCCAGAGGACGCGCTTGACTTTGCCGGTGTCCAGCGCGGTCCGGCCGACGGCGCTTTGTTCCATCGCCGTCGAACCTTCGATCGACAGCTTCATGACTTGGCCGCCCAGCACGCTCTCCACGTATGACGGTACGAAGTTCTGGGTCATCGAACTGCCGAGAATGATCGTATCGTAATCGTAGCTGCGGGCAAGACCCGCGTTCTGGTAACGCTCCTGCGATGAATACAGCGGCGGGTACAACGACGACTTGCGGTACATTTGCAGCGGGTCGACGACATACATGAACGAACCGACCAGCAGCGCGAACACGAGCACGCTGGCGGTAAATTTAATCAAAAACTTGCGATAACCTTTGTTATCCATAACCTTCCCCCATGACGAACCGAATCCTTATCTCAGAAGTTGAAGTAGAGGAATTCGCTGATTTGGTTGAAATACAGAAGCGACACGACGAAAAGGGCAGCCGCGAATACGGCCCGGCCGAGCGTCGGCTTGAAACGTTCCGTCAATTCGATCGAGTTGCGCGCGAACAAAGCGATCAGCAGCGACACCGCGACGAGCGGCAGCCCTGCCGTCAGCAGATCCGGAGGCAGGATTACCCCGCTCATGCCGAACATCCCTTTGAGGATGCGCACGCCGTCGGACCAGTGCTGCGCCCGGAAGAATACCCAGGCGATATTGACGAAGTTGAACGTAATGAACCAGCCGACGTATTTGTTCATCTTGATGCCGGTCAGCTGCCAGAGACGCTGAACGACCTGCGCAGCGCCGTGCATCGCGCCCCAGATGATGAAAGTCCAGCCCGCTCCGTGCCAGAATCCGCCGATCAGGAAGGTCAGGAACAAGTTGATGTAGGTCCGCGTCGTGCCTTTGCGGTTGCCTCCGAGCGGGATGTAAATATAATCTTTCAGGAAACGGCTGAGCGTCATATGCCATCTCGCCCAGAAGTCCTTGATACTCGTGCCTTTGTACGGCGAGTTGAAGTTGACCGGCAGCTTGATGTTGAAGATCAGGCCGAGGCCGATCGCCATATCCGAGTATGCGCTGAAGTCGAAGTACAGCTGGCCGGTATAGGCGAGCGACGTCGTCCAGGCTTCCACGAAGTGCAGCGCCTGCCCGCTGTCGAAGCCCGCCGTCGCGATCGGCGCAAGCAGGTCGGCGATGATGACCTTTTTGAACAAGCCGATGCAGAAAATGAAAATACCGCGCGAAATGTTGTCGGCCCGGATCCGTTTGCCTTCCGGATCGTCGAACTGCGGCATCATTTCCTTGTGGTGCAAAATCGGACCGGCAATCAAATGCGGGAAAAACGTTACGAACAAAATGTAGTTGGCTACGTTGTATTCCTTCACTTTGCCGCGATAAGCGTCGACCAGGTAGGCGAGCTGCGTGAACGTGAAGAAACTGATGCCGAGCGGCAGCACGATGTGCAGCAGCGAAGCGTCCTGTCCGAACAATCCGTTGTAATTGTCAATAAAGAAGTCGGCATACTTGTAGTAGCCGAGCAGCGCCACGTCGCCGACCACGCCGAGAATCAGCAGCCAGCGGCCTTTGTGGTTCACGCCGTTCGCATTGATATGGCTGAGGCCGCGCCCCACTATGTAGTTGAATGCGATCGAGCCCAGAATGAGCGGCAAATACCGCGTATCCTCATAGGCGTAAAAGAACAGCGAGGCCAACGCCATCCAGATCTTGGCCAGATTGTAGAGCTTGAACCGGTTCAAGGCAAAGTAGCCGATAAAGACGACCGGCAAATACGCAAAAATAAACTCGTAAGAATTGAAAAGCACGTCTTCCCTTCCTCTCTTCGCCTGGCGCTCCGCCGGAAGGCGAACGCAAAGCGGCGCGAATGCGAGATTTACCCAGTGGACACATCCAAAAGACCGCGCGAAAACCGGCTAAAAAAGCCGTTTACGCACAACGCCCATTATACCGACTCGACCCATGTCTAAGCAACGAAGTTGGGACAAAATTAAAGTTTATTCCAACTTTTTGTACCTTTTTGCAGCTTTGAAGCCCAAACGCGTTCGCGCATCAAAAAAACCGTACCGCAGAAAAAAGAATTCCGCGGTACGGCCGCACAGTGTGCATAAGACGCTACAGACTGTTCGTCATGTCCAGCAGCCGCTCCCAGCCATGCTTCAGATTCTGCTGCGCCCATTGCGTATGTTCCGGCCCGAACCCCCGGTAATCGCATTCCACCCGCATGACCAGATCGAGATACAGCGGGTACAGCGCCCGGCGAACGATTCGATCGGACGCTTCGCCTTCCAGACCGTAGGCCGTCTCGTAAGCCGGCGAATCCATGAATTTGCCGAAGCCGTATTCCATCAGCGGATCGGCCCACAGCGCGCGTTCGAAGTCGATGATCCCTTCCACCCGTCCGTCCTTGACCAGCACGTTGCCCGGCCAGGAATCCCAGTGGATCAGCGTCGGCGTCGTGAATGCCCGCAGCGACGGACGATGGCGCTCCAACTGCTCGTCCAGTTCCTCGTAGGACATCGGCAGCTCCACGCCCGCGTCCCGCCCGTCCTGCATGACGTCGCGCATCAGCGCAAGAAAAGCGTCGTCCCAGTTCGGAGCGTTCGACGGATGGGGCAGGTAATAGCCGAACTCCGTTCCTTTGATCTCATGAATTTGCCGGAAAAAGCGGCCCAGTTCCGCGTCGATCGCTTCGCGTTCCCCGGACGGCAGCTCGCCGCGCACTTTGTCGTAGGACGTGCCCGTCAACCGCTCCATCAGAAAATATTCGCACGGCACGATCGTTTTTTCCGCATCGTACGCATAAATGTCCGGAACCGGCACCGTACCGGCTTCCTTGAGCCTGCGCATGACCTCGACTTCGGTCCGCATCAGCCCGCGCTCGCAGCGCATCCGGCCTTCCTCGGACTCCGCCGCCGATTTGAGAATGGCCGTCCCGCCGTTCTCCAAGTCCAGCGCGTACGCCGAATTGGCCCATCCTTCGGTCAACTCCTCGATTTTCGTGCAGCCGCATCCGAACGTTTTTTGCGCGATCCGCTCGATCTCTTCCGTGCTTAATCTCCGTTTCGTTACGCTCTCCATATCGGGTTTTCGCTCCTTCAAGGTCTTTTTTGGCAGCAGCAGGTTTCGTTTCCGCCCATGATTAGACGCTCCGCCCGACTGATTCGATCCGTTTTCGATCCGTTTTCGATTTTTTTGATCCGTTTTCGATCATGAGCCCGATGCTGCGCGTTGTATCGCTTGCTGTTCCTTTCGATAAATAAAATCCGTATCCTTTTTCGTTCGCAAAAAAGATTAAATTTCCGTGAGGCGGGTAAAAAAATAGCGGAACGGATTGAGTGTTCATATCCAGATATGCATCTTTCTGTAAGCTTCGTCGGAAAGTCGAACGTTTTCAGGCCTTTAGCAGCCAGAGACCAACTTGACCATCAAGAGGAGGAGTTACGATGTTTATCCACATGAAAGAACTTCAATACCACGCCAGACCGGAAAAACCGGACCCGATTTTCGCCAAAAAGCTGCAGGAAGTGCTCGGCGGCCAATACGGCGAAATGTCCGTCATGATGCAGTATTTGTTCCAGGGCTGGAACTGTCGCGCCGATCAGAAATACCGCGACATGCTGCTGGATATCGGCACGGAAGAGATCGGCCATGTCGAAATGCTGACCACGATGATCGCCCAACTGCTGGACGGCGCGCCGGTCGACCAACTCGAAGAAGCGGCCAAAGACCCGCTGATCGAAGCGGCGCTAGGCGGCATGAATCCGCAGCACCTGATCGTGTCCGGCCTCGGCGCGACGCCGACCGACAGCGTAGGCTACCCGTGGAACTCGCGCTACATCGTAGCCAGCGGCAACCTGCTCGCCGATTTCCGTGCGAACCTCAACGCCGAGTCCCAGGGCCGCCTGCAGGTTGCCCGCCTGTACGAGATGACGACCGACCCCGGCATCCGCAAGATGATGGGCTTCATGCTGGCGCGCGATACGATGCACCAGAACCAGTGGATGGCCGCTATCGCCGAGATCGAATCGATGGAAGGCACCATCGTGCCGGCTTCGTTCCCTCGCGAGCTGGAGCTGCAGGAAGTCTCGCACCAGTTCATGAACTTCTCCGAGGGCGAAGAAAGCGCCGAAGGCCGCTGGGCCAAAGGCCCGTCCATGGACAACCAGGGCAAATTCGAGTACGTCGCGAAACCTCAGGCCATGGGCGAAAAGCCGGTCCTCACCCCGGCGCCGGACTTCACGTTCTCCCGCCCCGGCGCCCTGCCGAAGCTGACGAACGAAAGCAGCAAAGCCGGCAAAGGGCTGCTGTAAGCGGGGGATGGGTTAGAGGATTAGGAAGGTTGAAAAAAGGACGTCTCCTGTAGGGGGACGTCCTTTTTTGTGTGGGCTTGCGGCGGCGCAGGTGCAGGCGCGGCGCAGGCGCGAAAGCGCGGCCGGGCGCGAGGCGCGGCGCTGGCGCTGGGGCGGCGCGGGCGCTGCATAGACGCGAAAGCGCGGCCGATTCGACGCCGGCAGACGCGGCAAGCCCGCTTCCGAAGAAATAACTGCGTAGATACAGTTAATTCGCTTGCGTTGCCGGTCAAAACTCAAATAACTGCGCAGATACAGTTATTTGAAGCCATATGGCTCAAAAGGAGCCATTCGCCGCCGAATAGATGCATTGGTGCAGCTATTTGCGGATGGTGTTGCGAAAAGCACGAAATAACTGTATTTTCGCAGTTATTTCGTGTCTTTCGCCGCCAGACTGAGCAGATTGTGTGCCGGCGGATTGGATAACAAACCGAAACGAAGCTCAAATCGAGCTGAATACAAACCCGTTTTGAATATAAATTTTTTAAACATAAGTTTGTTTTGAACATACGCTTGCTTAATATAGACCTGCTTGTCGTTTAACGTCCTGCATCGGTGCGGATTCGTTCGCCGCATCCACGCCGCCGCTCCCAGCACGAAATCTCCTTCTCCGACTCTCTTTTCACCGCCTTTTATTTTCTTTTCTCCTCTTTAAATTCACTTTTGTTTCACCGTCACTTTTACCTCCACCTCTCCCTCTCCCTCTCCCTCTCCCTCTCCCTCTCCCTCTCCCTCTACCTCTGCTCTTACCTTTTACTGTTCCTTTCTCGCTGTCGGCCAATGCGCCTGACCGCTGCCCGCCCGGATTCGGCTTGGGCTTTTCACTCCCCGTCCGCCAGCGCCAGCCACGCTTCCGTCAGCGCGTCGATCCGGGCTTGCGTCGCGTCTTGCTCCGCGAGCCATTCGCTCAGGCGGTGCGCCTCCAGCGCATGGGCCGGGTCGGCCAGCGCTGCGCCGAGTTCGGCTGCGCGCACTTCCAGTTCGGCAATGTCCCGCTCCAGCTTCGCGGGATCGAGGCGCGGTGCTTCGCTCTGCCCTCCATTCCGGCTTCCCGACCCTTCACCCGGCTTCGCGCCTCCCGCTCCCGCCCCCTGCGCTCCCGAGCGCTCCTCGGCTGTGCGCTGCGCTTTCTGCCGCTCGGCGCGGTAATCGTCGTAGCCGCCGAGCGTCGACACAAGCTCGCCGCTTTCCAGCGACCAGACGCGCTGCGCGATGCGGTTAATGAAGAACCGGTCGTGCGAGACGGCCAGAATCGTGCCGTCGTATTCTTCCAGCGCTTCTTCCAGCGCTTCGCGCGAAGCGATGTCGAGATGGTTGGTCGGCTCGTCGAGCAGCAGCAGGTTCGGCTTCTGCCGCATGAGCACGGCCAGGCGCAGCCGGCTCCATTCGCCGCCGGATAGTCCGGCGACGGGCTTGAACACGTCTTTGCCGTAGAACAGGAACTTCGCCAGGCTGCCGCGCGCTTCGCCTTCTTCCATGGCGGCCTGCTCTTTGTAATAATCAAGCACGCTCGTGCGGTCGGCCGGCGGCGATTCTTCCTGTGCCAGATAGCCGAGGCGCACGCGCGAGCCGAGGCGCAGTTCGCCGGCATCCGGGCTTTCCTGGCCCAGCACCATGCGCATCAGCGTCGTTTTGCCCGCTCCGTTGCCGCCGACCAGCACGGCGCGTTCGCCGTAGCGCAGCAGCGCTTCCGCTTCGCGCAGCAGGACGCGGCTGCCGAAAGATTTGCGCACCGCGTCCAGCGTCAGCACGTCTTCGCCCGTGCGTCCGTCGGTCGCAAGCGCCAGCCCGATCGCGGTGCGCTCCAGCACCGGGCGCTTGACCTTTTCCATTCGGTCGAGCGCTTTTTGCATGGAAGCGGCTTTGCGGAAAAACTTCGGGTTGTCGCCCTTTTTGCCCCACTCGATCAGCCGCTTGATCGCTTCTTTCATCTGCTTGATCACTTTTTGCTGCTCTTTGTAATCTTCGAACTGACGCAGCAGCCGGGCTTCTTTTTCCTCCCGGTATTGCACGTACCCGCACGGATACGAAGTCGCTTCGCCGTCTTCGAGTTCGATGACCTTTTCCACCGTCTGCGTCAGAAAATAACGGTCGTGGGAGACGACGACGATCGTCGATGACGAATCGCGGATGAAGCTCTCCAGCCACGCCGCCGCTTCCATGTCGAGATGGTTGGTCGGCTCGTCGAGCAGCAGCAGATCGGCTTCTTCCAGCAGCAGCGCAGCCAGCGCGACTTTGGTCTTCTCGCCGCCGGACAGTTCCGCGAACGGACGCTCCCGCTGCCCGGCGGAAATGCCCAGACCGGAAGCGACCGTGTCCACTTTGGCCGGAATTTCGTAGCCGCCTCCGCGTTCGAACGCTTCCTGCGTCTCGCCATATTCGCGCAGCATCCGGTCGAGCGCCGCGCCTTCCGCCCCGCTCATCGACGCTTCCAGCTCGCGCAGCTTCGCCTGCAGCGCAAGCGAGGTCCCGAACACGCCCAGCAGCACGTCTCCGACGCTTTGCTCCCCGTAATCCGGAATCTGGTCCAGCACGCCGACGCGCGCGCCGCGGCGCAGCGACACGTTTCCTTCGTCGGGCGGTTCCGCGCCGGACAATAGGCGAAACAGCGTCGATTTGCCGGCTCCGTTGCCGCCCAGCAGCCCGACTTTTTCCCCTTCATAGATATCGAACGAGACTCCGCTCAGCACTTCCTCGGCTCCGTAAAACTTTTTGACTTGATAGCAGTTGATCATTAACATGTCGTTCATCCTTTCGCGTGTTCCGTAATGGGTGCGCTCCGACCGCCCTCGCTTCCGGGACCGGACGGAGACTTTCCCCCGCGTATTCGAATTTTGGGTATGCAAAAAGGCCGCAGGGGAAATGTCCCCCTGCGGCCTCGAAAGTCGTATTCGGATGAAGGTTGAAGCGCTAGTACGCGCGGCCCGGCAAGCCGGAACCGTACGCCCGGACAGTGCGTTCCGGGGCGGTCAAGGCTGCGGTTGGTCGATCGGCCGCGCGAAGAGCGCTGACCTTGTCCGCAGACGCGAGACAGGAGCGGCATTTCGCTGGTCATGTGCAGTTCCGGACAGACGGGTGCCTTGACCGAATTTCAGCGTTGTCGGCTCAAATTTGGACAGACTGATCCCGTTGCGGTTTTGAACATGAACAATGCCGCCCAGCGCCAAAGGCAGCCGATCGAGCACTACAAATAAAGAGTTCAGCGAATTAAAATTACGCATCCTGTCTCACCTCCTTGTCGTCGTATGCGTTTATCTTAACCGGACGATTCGGCAGAAGGCAAGCTTTTTTTACGCTGAGGGCGCCTTGCTTTTACGGCTCCGCTCGCCCGATTTATCCGATTTTCGACAGCTCCGAACAAGTTTACTTGCTTGGACTGCTCGCTCTTTCGTTTCTTAATGCCCCGAGGTGGTAAATAAGGGAGGTAGAGTTCAGACAATCCCGACCGACACCGAGGAGGACCATAAACATGAGCGAAAAATTCAACGTTCCATCCGAACTTCCGAGATACCCGAGGTCCATGTGGAGAACGGTCACGACGCTGCCGACTTTCCCCGAGATGCGCGAAGACCTCAAAGTCGACGCCGCCGTAATCGGCGCGGGCATCGCCGGCGTGACGACCGCCTATTTGCTGTCGCTCGAAGGCTACAAAGTCGCGTTGGTCGATGCCGGTCAGATTCTGGACGGCACGACCGGCTACACGACCGCCAAAATTTCCGCGCAGCACGGCTTGATCTATAGCGAATTCCTGACCAATTTCCGTCCCGAAATCGCCAGATCCTACTATGAAGCGAATATGGAAGGCCTGAATTTCATCCGCGACATGGTCCAGAAGCATAACATCGACTGCGATTTCCAAGAAGAGACCGCTTATCTGTATACGACGCAGGACGACAAACTGGACGATCTGCGCAAAGAGTTCGAAGCGTACCAGGAACTCGGCATTCCCGGCGAGTGGCACGATTCGCTGCCGATTCCGGTCCAGGCCAAAGGCGTCATCTCCATGCCGGGACAGGCGCAGTTCAACCCGCTCAAATACCTCAAGTTCCTCGTGGAGAAGATCATCGAGAACGGCGGGCTGATCTATGAAAATACGACGATCGAAGGCGCGGTATACGGCAAGCCGATCGAAGCGTACACGATCGACGGCGAATTCCGCATCTACTGCAACGAGATGATCGTCACGACCCACTATCCGTTCTGGAACGTGCCTGCGGGCTACTTTACCCGACTGTCCGTCGAGCGTTCGTACGCGCTTGCGGTCAAGCCGGAAACGTCGTTCCAGGGCGGCATGTACCTGAGCATCGACGACTCGAAGCGCTCGATCCGCTCGGCGACGTTCGAAGGCGAAGAAGTGCTGATCGTCGGCGGCGAGAACCATCCGACCGGCAAGGACGAGAACACGTTCGACCACTATCTGGCGCTGGAGAAATTCGCGGGCGAAACGTTCGGTTCGCGCGAGATTCCGTTCCGCTGGTCGGCGCAGGATATCACCACGCTGGACAAGATCCCGTATATCGGGCCTCTGTCCTCGGACTATCCGTTCACGTTCATCGCGACCGGTTTCAACAAATGGGGCATGACGAACGGCACGTTCGCCGGCCTGCTTATTCGCGACAACGTCATTCGCCGCTCCAACCCGCATATGAACACGTTCAACCCGGGCCGCTTCAATGACAAGAGCCTCGGACAGACGCTCGTAACCGGCATGAAAATGGCCAAGGAAATGATTACGGGCAAATTCGGCGGCGCGGACGAGAAGATCAGCAACCTGGAACCCGATCAGGGCGCGCTCGTTCGCCACAACGGCAAAAAAGTCGGCGCGTACCGCGATCCAAAAGGCGAGCTGTTCCTCGTCGACACGACCTGCACGCATATGGGCTGCGAGACGGCCTGGAACGAAGCGGAACGTTCGTGGGACTGCCCGTGCCACGGTTCGCGCTTCGCGTATAACGGCGACGTGATCGAAGGCCCTGCGACCGATCCGCTGGAACGCATCGAAGAATAAAAGGCCGCTTGTCGAACTTCGCGGCATGGCCCCGGTTTCCCCAGCGGAAACCGGGGTTTTTGCGGATCGGGCGCCGCAGGCTTCAATGCGATAAAAACCGCGCATCCCCGCCGCGCATCCTGTACAATGACAGTAAAATCGTTCCAATGACGAAATTTATGCAAACCGAGGTGGAGCATGAGTTCTCGCAAAAATTTCCGCAGGCCCCGGCAGATTCCGTATGTTTTCCTGAGCTTTCTCGGACTGGTCGTTCTGGCGTTGGCCGCCGTCCTGATCTGGCGTTCGGCCGGCTTCGGCGACGAAACGGCCGGCGGACCCGACTCCAAGCCGGCCGGTTCCGATCCGTCCGCTACCGCGCCGCTTCCAGCACCGGTTATTCCCGTGTTCGAACAAAACGGGATCAAGCGCACCGCTTCCGTCGTCGACGGGCAGCTCGCGACGTACGACGGCAAGCAGTGGCAGACTTCGTTCTGGCCCGGCATCAACTTCGGCGCCACGACGCCGGGACATTTCCCCGGCCAGGTGTCGCCGACCAAAGACGACTATTTGCGCTGGTTCCCGCAGATGCAGGCCATGAACATCAAAGCCGTCCGCATCTACACGATTCTGCCGCCGGACTTCTATGAAGCGCTGGCGGAATTCAACGCCGGCCAGGACAAGCCGCTCATGCTGATGCAGGGCATCTGGTCGCCGGAGGAAGACCTGATCGGCGCCGACTCGAACGGCCGCGACGCGTTCTCCAAGACGATCACAAGCAGCTTCGAACAAGAGATTCGCGACGCGGCGGCCGTCGTGCACGGCCAGGCCGATATCCCGGCCCGAACCGGGCACGCGTCCGGTACGTACAAGGCCGACGTCTCGCCGTACCTGCTCGGCTGGATCGTCGGCACGGAATGGTATCCGTATGCCGTGCAGGCGACCAACGAAGCGCATGTCGGCATGAAGCCTTACGCCGGCAAGTATTTCCGCGCCAAGGCCGAGGCTTCCCCGTTCGAGAGCTGGCTGGCGCAGATGCTCGACGTGCTGGCGGAAGAAGAGATGAAATACGGCTGGCAACACCCGGTTTCTTTTACCAACTGGGTCACGACCGATCCGCTCGATCATCCGAACGAGCCGCTGCCGCAGGAAGACCTCGTGCCCGTCGATCCGATGCATATCGAACCGACGCAGGACTGGTCCGCCGGTTATTTCGCGTCGTACCACGTGTATCCGTACTATCCGGATTCGCTGCGCCGCGACCAGAAATATCTGGATTACGTGAACGCCGCCGGGGAAAAAGATCCGTATGCCGGCTATCTGAACGAACTGCGCGCGCATCACAAAGGCATCCCGCTGATCATCGCCGAATTCGGCATGCCGAGTTCCCGCGGTATTGCCCACTACGGCCTGCTCGGCCGAAGTCAGGGCATGCACCAGGAACAGCAGCAGGGCGAACTGAACGCGGGCATGCTCAAGCAGATCTATAACGAAGATTACGACGGGGCGCTGCTGTTCGAGTGGCAGGACGAATGGTTCAAGTTCACCTGGAACACGATCGAACTGGAAGCGCCCGGCGACCGCCGGGCCATGTGGCGCAACCGCCTGACCAACGAAGAACATTTCGGCGTGGTCGCGATCGAACCGGAAGAAACGGCCGAAGACGCGATGAAGATCGACGGCAGGACCGACGACTGGGAAAAGCGCGGGCTGGTCGCCGAAGACGTCGGGAACGGCGTGAAAATGGCGATGACCCACGACGCTTCGGATCTGTACGTGCTGCTGCAAAAAGACGGCGGGGACTGGAATTTCGACGCGGACGAACTGACGCTCGGCTTCGATACGACGCCGGGCGGCAGCAAGAACGCGAAGCTTGCGCCGGGCATACGCTTCGACGGCGGACAGGAATTCCTCGCCCGCTTCGAGGCCGGGCAGGGCGGACGGCTGTACGTGAACAGCGGCTACGACCAGTTCAGCTGGCTGTACGGCTACAAGCTGAAGTCGGTGCCGTACAAAGCCGCCTACGCGAACGACGAAGCCGGAATCTTCCTGCCGTGGAAGCTTGCCCTGAACCGGGAACTGTACCTGCCCCAGAGCAAGGTCGATACGCCGTTCGAAGCGTACGACGTGGGCAAGCTGCACTGGGGCACGAACGACCCGGAATCCGACAAGTTCAACAACTTGTCGGATTGGTATCTCGAAGGCGATACGCTGGAGCTGCGCATCCCGTGGATGCTGCTCGGCTTCACCGATCCGAGCCGCCTGCAGGTATGGAAATATCCGTATGGCACGGACAGCGTCACGCCGATCGACACGAACGGCATCTCGGTCTCGGCCGTGCTGTCGCAGGCGGGCTCCGCTTCGAAAGCAGCCCCGAAATCCCGCATGTACACATGGGATGCGTGGGATCTGCCGGCCTACCACGAACGGCCGAAGCAAAGCTTCGATATTCTTAAAGACGCTTTCTCCGAATACGACGGGAAGGTCGAAGGATCGACCCGCAACTAGAATCGGCCGCCGGTCCGCAGAACCGTCAGCCGCAGCGAAAAGACGACTCCGATGCTTGCCGGAGTCGTCTTTTTGGCTTGCGGTTTTTGCCGTACGGCCTCCTCCCGTGCGGTCTCCCGTGCGGCTCCTCCGTGGCTTCCGGCGCCTGCATGGTTCGCTCTGCCGCTCTGCCCGGCCGCCGGCGGAACCGGCCGCAAGCGCCTCCGCTTATAGCGGCTGCTCCGGCTCGCCGAGCGGCGGCAGCTTGAGGTAAGCGGCAAAATGTTCCCGCAAATAAGCCGCGTTGACGTCTTCGTGCAGATGGCGCCGCACGAGTTCGTCGATCCGCGCGGCATCGCGGTTGACCACGCTGTCGAAGATCAGGCGATGCTCGCCGAGCAGCGTCTCCATCTTCGATCGTTCGAGCAGATGCAGCCGCCGGTACCGCGCGTAATGGACGTTGGCCTGCCGGATCAGGTCCCACAGAAATTCCCGGCCTTCCAGCGCGAACAGCGCCTGGTGAAAAGCGTCGTCCCAATGCAGGAAATCTTCGCGGTCCTGCCCGCTGCGGACGATCTGGGCCTGCCGCTCCAGGATGCCGCCGAGCTCCAGCACGCCTGCCGGCGGCAGCGGCCGGGTGCGGGAAGCGAGATTGCGCAGAATGTCCCGTTCGAGCGTGACGCGCAGATAGATGATTTGTTCGACCGATTCCAGGTCGATGTACGACACGAGATTGCCCCGCTTCGGGTAGACGTCGAGATACCCTTCGCGTTCGAGCTGCTTCAGCACGTCCCTCAGCGGCGTACGGGAGATGCGGAAGCGTTCCGACAAAGCGGTCTCGCCGAGCCGGCTGCCCGGCTTGAGCGCAAGCGTCAGTATATCGTGCTTCAGCTGCCGCAAAATCTCCGCTTTAACGGTCATGGCCATGCGCCCCCTTTGCTTGTTGTCGGTAGTATACAACGTTTCCGGCAGAAGCGGAATGCACCGATTGACATTTTTAGGGAATCACCCTATGATGGGGGTGTTCTTGTATACAAGATTTTTCCGGATCAAATCGGCTTCTGACAGGGAGGAATATTTCATGAAGACGGCAGGCAGATGCACCGGGGTCCAAGCGGCAAGCAAGTACGGTCCCGGCCGAAAAAGAGGCGGCGCGAACGGCTTGAACCCGACCGGCGCCCGCGGGAGGAGAGAACGATGAGCGGATTGGAAACGTCGAGAGGTTACCGCGCCTGGCTGCCGGCCGGGCGCCGGACGGACGAAAGCGTCATCGAAGCGTGGCGGCCGCTGCTCTCGCGCCTGTCCGCCCGCTTCGACCTGCGGCCGGAAGGGCCGGGCGCGACCGCGCTGCGCGAACTGACCGGCGGCCTAGCGGCTCTGGCCGGCATCGAGCCGGCGCTGACGATCAAGGCGGGCGCGCCGTTTATCGCGCTCGGCTCGCCCGAAGCGGCGCAGGCCGCCCTGGCGCAGATGGACGCGCAGGCTCTGGCGCCGGAAAGCTTCCGCCTGCGCTTCGGCACGGCGAACAGCCGCGAAGCTTCGTCCGCCGAAGCGGACGGTTCCGGCGGCGCGGATGCCGCGGCCGAGCCTTACGCCGTGCTGCTGGGCGGCTCGGACGTCGGCCTGCTGCACGCGGTCTTCGCGTTTCTCCGGCTGTTCCAATTGTCGGAGGCAGGTCCTCCGGCGGAGCTGGACCGGACGGAAGCGCCGCGCAGCGCGCTGCGAATGATCGACCAATGGGACAATATGGACGGCAGCGTGGAGCGCGGATATTCCGGCGGCTCGATCTTCTACCGAAACGGCCGCGTGCTGTCCGATTCGCCGCGTATCGCCGATTATGCCCGGCTGCTCGCTTCGGTCGGCCTTAACGCGATCTGCGTCAACAACGTCAACGTTCACCGCGAAGAGACGAAGCTGATCGCCGCCGATCGCCTGCCCGACGTCGCGCGGCTCGCGCAGATCTTCGGCGGCTTCGGCATCCGGCTGTTCCTGAGCGTCAATTATGCCGCGCCGATCGAACTCGGCGGACTTGATACGGCCGATCCGCTCGACGAAAGCGTCAAAGCCTGGTGGCGGCGCACGGCGGAAGAAATCTACGCGGCGATCCCGGACTTCGGCGGCTTCGTCGTCAAAGCCGATTCCGAGAACCGGCCGGGACCGTTCAGCTACGGGCGCGATCACGCCGACGGCGCGAACCTGCTGGCCGACGCGCTGGCCCCGTTCGGCGGACTCGTGCTGTGGCGCTGCTTCGTCTACGACTGCCATCAGGACTGGCGCGACCGGTCGACAGACCGCGCGCGGGCCGCTTACGACCATTTCCGTCCGCTTGACGGACGGTTCCGCGCAAACGTCGTGCTCCAGATCAAGAACGGGCCGATGGATTTTCAGACGCGCGAGCCGGTCTCGCCCCTGTTCGGCGCGATGCCGCACACCAATCAGATGATGGAATTCCAGATCGCGCAGGAATATACGGGACAGCAGCGCGACGTCTGCTTCCTCGTCCCGCAGTGGAAACAGGCGCTCGACTTCGATACGCGGCTGGCCGGACCGGGCAGCACGGTGAGCAGGATCGCCGCCGGCGAAGTCCACCGCTTCGCATACAGCGGCGTCGCGGCCGTCTCCAATATCGGCGACGACGACAACTGGACCGGCCACCATTTGGCGCAGGCCAATCTGTACGGCTTCGGCCGCCTGGCATGGAACCCGGAAGCTTCCGCCGAAGAGATCGCCGCCGAGTGGAGCGCGCTGACGTTCGGCACCGGCAGCGCCGCGGCGACTTTCGTCCGGCGGCTGCTGCTGCAATCGTGGCCGGTGTACGAAAGCTACACCGCTCCGCTCGGCGTCGGCTGGATGGTACAGCCGCACTATCATTACGCGGTCGACGTGGACGGCTACGAATATTCGAAATGGGGCACGTACCATTTCGCCGACCGGAACGGCGTCGGCGTCGACCGGACGCTTGCAACAGGCACGGGCTATACGGGGCAGTACGCTCCGGAGAACCGGGACCGTTACGAGTCGCTCGCCGATTGTCCGGACGAGCTGCTGCTCTTTTTCCATCATGTCCCTTATACGCATCGGCTCCAATCCGGCAAAACGGTCATCCAGCATATTTACGACAGCCGATTCGAAGGCGCGGCCGCGGTCGAAGCATGGATCGAAGAGTGGCGCCGGCTCGAAAACGAAGTCGATACCGACCGTTTTGCGTCTATCTTGGACCGTCTGCAGAGCCAGGCGGAGAACGCGCGCCAGTGGCGGGACGTCGTGAACACGTACTTCTACCGGAAATCGGGTATTCCCGACGAACGGGGCCGCCTGATTTACGACTAAGACCCGCAGGATCGCAGCCGTGTATTCCCTTTGAACAGGAGGAGGTTCGTCCATGCCCATTACGCCGATCATACCGACCGTCCCGACCGTTCGTACGGTCATCGATGCCCTGCTCGCTCCGGCTGCCTCGATGCCGGAGCCGACCGTCGACCGGCTGCTGCACGGCCGGCCCGATCTGCCGGTGACCGGTATCGTCACCGCCTTCATGCCGACGCTGCGCGTGATCGGGCAGGCCCGGGAAGCCGGCGCCAATCTGGTGATCGCGCACGAAGGGTTGTTTTTCTCGCATCTCGAACGCGGCGCCGAAGCGGCGGAGAACGAAGTCGCGCGGGCCAAGCGGCAGGCGGTCGAACGCTCGGGCATCGCCGTCTACCGCTGTCATGACGCGCTGCACCGTTACGTGCCGGACGGCGTAACGGCGGCGCTGGCCGAAGCGCTGGGCTGGGCGCCCTACGTGCGCGAACACCGCCCGGAAGCGGCGCTCGCGGATCTTCCGCCGGCGGCGCTCGGCGAGATCGCGGCCGGGATCAAGCGCCGGCTCGGCCTGCCTGCGCTGCGCCTCGCCGGCGATCCCGCAGCGATTTGCTCGCGGGCCGTGCTGCTGGCCGGCTACCGCGGCGGAGGCGCGCTCGCGATTCCGCTGCTGGAAGCGGAGCGGGCGGACCTGGTCGTGTACGGCGAAGGCCCGGAATGGGAAACGCCGGAATACGTGCGCGAAGCGAACCGGCTCGGACGGCCGTGCGGGCTGATCGCGCTCGGCCACGCCGAGAGCGAGGAACCGGGCATGGCCGCGCTTGCGGTCCGGCTGGCCGGGCTGTTCCCGCATATTCCGGTGCGGCATATCCGCGAAGAACCGGTATTTCGCAGTGTGTAATCTGCCGGGAAAAAGCATCCTGCCGCCGGCCGGCGTCTTTGCCATTTGGCCTCTTGGCGGCAGCTCGGCCTGTAAAGACGAACGCCAAACAGGCTCCGAAGTCGCCCGACCCTCCGCTGCGGGAGCGTCGGGCGATTTTTTCGGAGCCTGATTTGTGTGCGTGTCTTCGGTGACTTCGCGGATTCCGGTTCTGCCGGGGCTACTGCGTCAGCTGTTACTGCGTCAGCGGTACGACTTGTACGGATCGAGTTGGGCCGTATCCAGCGCGCTGTCGCCCAGGCGCACGATCGCCCCTTTCATCCACGGCTCGTTTTGCAGCTTCGCCAGTTCTTCGCTGCGGCCTGTCACGACGACGCCGTAGACTTTTGATCCGTTCGCTTCGACTTCCGCCGCGGCCGAAGCAAAATCGACCGGGCTGACCGATGCCGCGACTTCCGGGCTCTGGGCGACGCGGCGCAGCGCTTCGACCAGCCCGCTTTTCCAGGACAGCGCTCCATGCTTGAGGTATTCCCCGTTCGTCTCGCTGCGGACCGGAATGTAGCTCGCCCCCATGCCTCCGTTCGCACCGACCGGATTGTGCACGTAGAGATTCAGGTAATCTTCCGGCTGCGCCGGCTTGGTGTTTCCTTCCGCATCCATCACCGTGTAACTGTCCAGGCCGGCCCATTCCTGTCCGCTGCGCGCGGCGAACCAGCGAGGGGCAACCCGAAGTCCCCAAAACTTCCGGTCCAGCTCTTGCTGCCCGTATTCGCGGTCCAACGACACGTACAGCTCCGATACCGTCAGCTTGGGCAGGTCGGACAACGTCTGCCAGACACCGGCGTTCCGGGCTTCTTCCTGCTTGCGGTCGCTGCCGCCGGGCAGCCATAGCCGCCCTTCGTCCGCTGTGGCAAACCGCTTCGAATACAGATCAGACGCGCCGTTCAAGCTTGTGATGCGCGTATCCCGGATTCGGCCGAACCGGTAGTCCTGACGGATTTCTTTTTCCGATACCCCTTCGCTCCCCCATACATGCTGCACCCTGCCGGAGATCGTCAGATCGAACAAGAGACCCGGATCTCCGCCATTTGGCATCAGATAGCGGTTCGGCATCGTCGTCTCCACGATCAGGCCGAGCGCCTGTTCGTTCACTTCGCGCAGCGCCTGGGCCGTAGGTCCGACTTCTCTCTGCGTATAGTAGTAATGCGTGAACAGCCCCGAACCTCCGAAGACGAGGCCGAGCACGATCAGCGTTACAAGCGCCGTGATGCCTCTGGATTTCCATTTGGCGCGCCGGATAATCCGCCGTTCCTTTTTCCGACGCAGCCGCTCGTTTTCGCCGAAGCCGCTTTTTCGCCCCTCTGCCGTTTCCCGGCTTCCGCTTCCGTCTTCTTCTGCGCGATCCGCCAGGCGGTCCGGCTCGCTGTCGTCTTCCATCAGCTCGTCCAGATACGCCTGATAAGCTTCCAGCTTCTCAAGCTCCGCTTCCAGCTCCGCCCGCTCTTCGCCGGGCAGCGTTCCGTTCTGGTAAGCCTGCAATTTGCGTTTGAACGATTCAGTCACGCCGCATTCTCCTTTCGGTATAAGCTCTCAATTTTTGCCGGGCGCGAAACAGCGTGGACTTGTACAGAGACAGCCCGATGCCCATAATCTCCGCCGCATCGGCATAAGAAAATTCGTAATGATGGTACAGCAGAAAAGCTTGCCTCTGCGCATTCGGCAGTTCGCTTAGCCGTTCGAGCGCTTCTTCGCCGGCTTCTTTGCCGAGCAGGAGGGATTCCGGCGTCTCCGCATCGCGCAGCCGTTCGAAAAACTCCGCTTCGCGTACGTCCGTTTTCCGGGCGCGGCGGGTTCGGTCGATAAACGCGTTATGCGCCACCCGGAACAGCCAGCGCTTGACTTTTTCCCCGTCGCCGAGACTTTCGATATGCAGATAAGCCCGGGTAAAGGTCTCCTGCGTCAAATCTTCCGCCGTATGATGGTCCCTGCTGAGAAACAGCAGATAGCGATAGACATCCTGCATGTAATGGCGGTACAGCTCATCGAGCGATCGGATCGTTCTCCCCCCTTTCGGAACACTCTAACCACGTTTGAATCCTGCAAAAGTTACCCGTACGCAAAAAAACTTCCGGCCCGCGTTCCCCGAAGGAAACAAAGGCCGGAAGTTTCAGGCGAAAAATGGGGCAGAACGTCTCAGGCAAAACGGAAAAACGCGGAATCGATCAAGCCGTCGTCGCGGCCGATTCCGCATAATGGGCATATTCGGGCAGCAGTTCGTAATAACCGCTCAGCGAGTACCCCATAATCGTGTCGAAAATCGCGGGATTCTCCCGGCGCAGAAGGTCGTCCGCATACCGCCAGGCATTTTCTTCCAGACGGAGCGAGACGCGGGTGCGAGACAGCTTGCCGCGGATATTGACCAGACGTTCGGACAGATAGTCGAGTTCCGGATCGTGCGCGTGTCCCAGTTCATGGGCCAGAACGACCCGCACGTATTCTTCGAACGGTTCAAGCGAATCGAACAGAAGCTTGCACTGCTGCTCGAGCACGCCCAGATACAGCGTAATCCGATTCTCGTCGAGATTATATTTGCCGCCGATCAATCGTTTGCCGGGAAACAGATGCTCCAGCACGACTTCGATCTGGCTGTTCGAACGGGTCAGGACGTCGTTAACGGTTCGTTCGATAAGAATTCTGTTCATGCGGTTTCTCCCGTTCCTTTTTTACAATAAATATCGGCATGCCGCCGCCTTTTATAAAGGGAAGCCGGAGAATAGTATACCGCTATTGGCTGCAAAATGGAAACAAATAATAATTTTACCCGCTTCCTCGCTGTTTGAAACAACCGACCGACAAAAGTCGCGAAAACATGATTTTATTATGCTTTTGCCTGCTTCGCTATATACGGTACGCTTGGAAAAACAGGTCCGGTCCGTTACACTTTTAAAGTAGGATTTTCTAACGAGGAGGAAGTTAAGATGACCCTGATCGAACTCAAAAATCAAACGGCCGTCATTACCGGAGCGGGCAAAGGCATCGGACGTGCCATCGCCGAAGCGCTCGCCGCCGAAGGCGTGCATCTCGGCCTGATCGCGCGTACCGCTTCCGACCTGGAATCGCTCAAGAGCGAACTGTCGGAAAAATACGGCGTGAACGTATTCGTGCACGCAGCCGACGTCTCGGCCCGCGCCGATATCGAAGCCGCGATCCATACCCTGCACGAACAGCTCGGCGCGATCGACATCCTGATCAACAACGCCGGCATCGGCTCGTTCGGCAAACTCGTCGAGATGGACCCGGACGAGTGGGAACAAATCATCCGTGTCAACCTCATGGGCGCCTACTACGCGACACGCGCCGCCCTGCCGTTCATGATCGAGCAGAACGGCGGCAACATCCTGAACGTCGCTTCCACGGCGGGCGAACGCGGCTTCGCGACCGGCTCGGCCTACTGCGCGTCCAAAGCGGGACTGATCGCCATGGGCGAAGCCGTCATGCAGGAAGTGCGCAAGTCGAATATCCGCGTCGTGACGCTGAACCCGAGCACCGTCAACACGGAACTCGCGTCCAACAACAATCTGCCGATCGGCGACGAAGACCGCATGATGCAGGCCGAAGACGTTGCCGACCTGGCCGTCTCCACGTTGAAGCTGCCGACACGCGTATTCGTAAAATCGGCCGGCATCTGGACGACGAATCCGCAGTAAAACGTGACTGTTCGCAGGCGCATCGAACGATCGGAACAGAAACACCCAAAAAAACCTCTGCCGCTTGATCGGTAGAGGTTTTTTGACGATTCTTCGCCGCTTGGGCCCGGACGGTTTCTTTTCCACCCGGCCGCGCTTAATGAAACGGACATGCTCCGGCCGGAGCGGAACCCGTATCGGGGCGGGATGCGAGGCGATCCGCGCCGCCGCTCTCCCGGGCTGCCGGACTCCCGCCCGCTCCGGTCATCGGACAGACGCCGGTCGGCTGCCGCTCCGTCTGTCCCGACGCAGCCGATGAAGAATCGCGCTGCGCGGCATACGGTTTTTTGGCATAAAAGAAATTCGGCTTCTCGATCGTATTGTCGTACCGTTTGTGGAAAACGTGCGTCGTAGCCGGCGACATCGGCGGGATCAGCCAGGCCCAGTTGCCCGTCACGGCCCGGCCGGCTTCGCGTTCGCGCTTCTCGAACGTCTCGAACTGCGCGGCCGCCGTATGATGGTCGATCATGCTGACGCCGGCCGCCCGGTAAGACTCCAGCACCGCGACGTTCAGCTCGACCAGCGCCCGGTCCTGCCAGAGCGTGCTGCGCCGGCTGCGATCGAGTCCCATCAGATCGGCGACGGCGGGCAGCTGATCGTAGCGGCCTTCGTCCGCGAAGTTGCGCGCCCCGATCTCCGTGCCCATGTACCAGCCGTTAAACGGCGCTCCGCCGTAGGAGATGCCGCCGATCTCAAGCCGCATGCCGGAGACAGCCGGCACCGCGTACCATTTGAGCCCCAGTTCGTCGAAGCCCGGAAGGTCCGGATGCCGGATGTCGACCTCCAGCACTTTGCTTCGCGGCAGCTCGAACCATTTCGGTTCCCGGCCGTCGAGCTGGACGACCAGCGGCAGCACGTCGTAGTCCGTTCGTGCGCCGCTCCAGCCGAGCCGTTCGCACACGGCCGTAAATTCCAGCGAAGCCGGATCGCCGATACGCGCCCCGCTGCCCGACCGGTAACCCGCGTAGCGGATCAGCTGCTCGTTCCATACACGCACGCCGGGTCCGGTCGAATCGGCCGGCTTGAAGACCGTGATCGTCGGCCGGATACGGCCGCGGTTCGTCGCGTAATCGAGATGCTCGATCAGCGCCTGCGCAATCTCCGCTTCGGACGAGAGTTCCCGCCGGTCGATCACGTGCAGACTGTCCCACGGCAGGCGCCCGATGCAGCGGTTGCTGCTGCGCCAAGCCATCCGCGCCCCGTGGCGCAGTTCGTCGTACGTGTGCGCGTACGTCCCGCTTGCTTCGATCTCCCGGCGAATCTCGCCGATGCGCCGCTCCGCTTCTTCCTCCGCCTGCCCGAGTTCCGCGTAGCACCGGCGGATAAAAAGTTCCGCTTCCGCAAGCAGAACTGCGCGCTCTTCGCGCTCCTCCATGCCTACCCCTCCATTCCCGTAAGTGATCGTAATCACATCTATTTGTATCATAAGCCAGCGCGGCCGAAAAAAAGAGACGATTTCGCGAAGATTTCGTGTCGAAACCAAAAGGGCAGGCGGCAAACCGCGACAAAAAACCGGGTTCGGATGCGCGGCTGTCGCAGCGGGCATTCCGAAACCGGTTGGATATATTCCGTATTTCGCGGTGCTGTCGTTGATTTGACCGTTGATCTGGCCGTTTATTTCGCCGGCGATTGAGCAGGTGATCGATTCGACAATTGGGTCGAAGACTGAATCAGCGATTGGGCAGGCGATTTGTTGGGCGTTCGCCTTAGCGGCCCATATAGGCTTCCAGCATCCAGGCGTCTTTGTCGACGGCCGTCTGCATGCCGATCAGCATGTCTTCGGTCACTTTGTCTTCAAGCGCTCCCGCGATCTGGATCGCTTCCTGAAGTTCGGCCGATTCGGCGCGGAAATCGCGCACCAGCGTTTCGACCATTTGCTCGGCGGTCTCGCCGCCTCTTGCTTCGGACACGCTGGTCAGTTCGAGGTGTTCGCGCAGCGTCGCGGCAGGCGATCCGCCGATCGTGAGCAGGCGCTCCGCCACTTCGTCCATGCGCAGCGTGGCGGCGTTGTACAATTCTTCGAATTTGGCGTGCAGGGTGAAGAAATGCGTGCCTTTGACGTACCAGTGGTAGTTATGCAGCTTCGTGTAGAGGACGGACCAGTCAGCGACCTGTTTATTGAGCGCGCGATGCAATTCGACGGTAGTATCGACGTTTACGTTCGTTTTGACGGTTTCCATGAGTGATTGGCTCCTTTATTTTAAATTTAGACTTGTTCTAAATCCTTGTTTAAATTATAGCACCGTCATGTGGAAAAAGCGAGCGTTCGGCGAAAGTTTTTCCCGGGAATTTTGAAGCGAGGGCATATTGGTGAATTTGTCTTCGCTGCCGGACGAAGCTGCCAACCGGATAACCCCAGAGTCGAATAACCCCAGAGTCAAATAACGACCGAGTCGGAAAAGTTGACGAAAAGTCAGCAATTCAAGCGAAAAGCTTCGGCTAAACAAACAAATGTTGATGAATAGTCAACTTTTGTTTTGCTTTTCCCCGCCAAATCGTCCATTTCAGAAAAATTGTTGACCTAAAGTCAGCAACTTCTCTGAAATGGGTCAAAAAAGAGAAAAAAGCTGACGAAAAGTCAGCTTTTGATGTGCCTATTTGAACCAAGCGGTTGTGGAAAGGCAAAAGACGTTCCGGAGCTGCCGCCGACCGAGGACAGCCCGGCGGACAGCAGGAAACCCCCGCCGCCTGCTTGAGCAGACGGCGGGGGTTTCCCTGTTCTTGATTTGGGTGCCCCGCTGCACATCGGGGCGCGAAACTTGGAGCGTGCTAGGCTCGCTCCGGTATCGACTTGCGCAGCAAGGCGCGAAGCCTGGAGCGTATTATATACGCTCCGGTATCGACTTGCGCAGCAAGGCGCGAAACTTGGAGCGTGCTAGGCTCGCTCCGGTATCGACTTGCGCAGCAAGGCGCGAAGCCTGGAGCGTATTATATACGCTCAGGCGCGGAACCCTTCGCCAACTCCGTGACGTAATCGAAGAAGCCGGCGCCGTCCACGTCGTGGACGAGCTGGACAGGGCGTCCTTCGGCCGTCTCGACCGTGCGGCCCTGGCTCGGGCCGTCGGGGATGACGATCGCGTTCACGGTGCGGCGTTCCACCAGCTCCGGCTTGCCGAGCGAAGCGGTCGTCAGCACGTCCCACAGATAGTAGGTGGAGTTCGTCTCCATATAGACCAGCGGCGGGCAGAACGCGTAGCACTGACCGAGGAAGTCGACGCCTTCGAAGCGGCGTTCCGACGCCCAGCGATTGCGCACCGCGAGCGTCAACGGCACTTTGTTCGTGCTCTCCAGCGCGACCAGATCGATCTCGATACCGCTGCGGAACACGCGGTCGGCCGATTCCGGGTCCCAGAACACGTTCCATTCGGCTGTGCCGTCATGTTCCGGTTCCTGCACGTTGCCGGCCTGGAACGTGCCGCCCATCCAGAATAGGCGCGAGATCTTCTGTTCGATCTCCGGCGCTTCGTCCAGCGCCCGCGCAAGGTCGGTCAGCGGGCCGGTGAACAGCAGCGTCGTCTGTCCTTCGGTACGCTTGACCGTCTCGATCAGATGGCGATGCGCCGGAAGCGGCGACAGCGGCGCGTCCATGCGGCCCGATTCGTTCAGAATCGGCAGCGCGTCCACGAAGAACGAATGCATGCGCCATTCGGCCGGGAACGGATTTTTGCCGCGCGAGTTCGATTTGGACACTTCGACGGCCCGGCCTCCGCCGAAGCGGTCGATGATCTTGCGGCTGGCATCGGTAGCCGGCTCCAGATAGCCGTCGGCCGGAATGACCGAGACGCCGGTGACTTCGATGTCGTCCATTTGCAGCAGCAGAAACAGCGAGACCAAATCGTCCACTCCGCCGTCATGATTGAAATATACAGGTGTTTTCAAACGTTCCACTCCTCAATTCTTCATAATGCCTCTGGGCGGATGCCCGGCTCTTGCCTACCCGTCACAACACTGTTCATTATGACCCGCAGGGCGAGCGGAGTAAAGGCAAGGCGGCAAATTAAGCGGACGGGCATCTGCCTCGGCAGACAGCGTTTAGGCGGCTTTTGAGCCCCGCCCAAGCTGCACCAAACCTATACTCAGACTCCCGAAGCCGGCGTGTCGGCAGCCGGCTCTTTGTCCGCAACCGGAGCGCGGCCCGGCCAGAACGCGGCTTTGCCGAGCAGCATCGTGATCGCGGGTACGAGGAACGGACGCACGATGAACGTGTCGAGCAGGACGCCCAGCGCGGCGACGACGCCGAACTGCACCAGCACCTGGATCGGCAGCGTCGCAAGCACCGCGAACGTGCCCGCGAGAATGACGCCGGCCGAAGTGATGACGGTGCCGGTCTCGCCGACGCCTTCGCGAATCGCCTGCTTGAGCGGCAGATGGCGGCTTTTTTTCCAAATACTCGAGATCATGAAGATGTTGTAATCCTCGCCGAGCGCGACCAGGAAGACGAAAGCGTACAGCGGAATCGCGCCCTGGATCGCCTCTTGGCCCAGCGCGTAATGCAGAATGAGCCAACCGAGGCCCAGCGCGGAAAAATAGGACAAGACGACGGTCGCGATCAGGTACACCGTGGCGACGACCGACCGCAGGTAGGCGAGCAGCAGAATCGCGATCAACCCGATCACGACCGGAATCACGATATCGGTATCCCGTTCGGTCGCCGCGCGGGTATCGGCCTGGGTGGCCGTCTGTCCGCCGATCCAGACTTTGTCGGCCGCCGAAGTGACGCCCGCTTCCGTCAGCGCCGATTCGGCGGCCGTGCGCAGCCGCGCGACGTCGTCCATCGCTTCGTTGGCATACGGATTCACGTTCAATTTGACGCTGTAGAGCTGGATATTGCTGTTCTCCGCGCCGCTCTCCGGCTCGGCGACCGCGTCGACGAAGCCGAGATCGGCCAGCTGCCCGGCGAGGCCGGTCTCCATGCCTTCGGCATCGACGATCACCTGCACGGGAGCGAGTTCGCCCGGCGAGAAGCCGTTCGCGATCGTATCGAACCCTTCGACGGAAGGCATGTCGGACGGGAACGAAGACAGCAGGTCATACGTGAAGCGAACCTGCGTCGAAGCGGCGGCCAGTCCGCCGAGCACGATCAGCGACGCAATGACGACGGTCCACGGACGGACGGTGACCAGGCGGCCGATCCGGCTTTCTTTTTTGGGGCGGGGCTGGAACGGCTTGTTTTTGCTGCGGGCGCGTTCTTGTTCCATCTCCGGCGTGCGCGGCACGAACGGGAAGAACGAAGCGCGGCCGATCAGAGCCAGCATCGCGGGCACGAGCGTCAGGCTGGCGATGCCCATGATCAGGATCGCGACGCCGAACGGAACCGCGAAGCGGTGGTAGGCGCCGTACTGCGCCAGCAGCAGCGTGAACAGCGAGAGCACGACCGTCAGGCCGCTCATCGCGATAGCGCCGGACGAACCGGACAGCGCGGCCTTGATCGCCGTGCGCTTGTCGGACGTCTCGGTCAGACACTGCCGGAAGCGCGTGATCAGGAACAGGCAGTAGTCCGTCCCGGCCCCGAACAGCAGCACGGTCATGATCGAGATGCCCTGCGAATCGGCGACGATCCAGCCGCGGTCGGCCATTGTGCCGAGCACCGGGCTGATGACCAGATACGCGAAGCCGACAGCCACGATCGGAATCAGGGCCAGAATCGGCGAACGGTAGATCAGCAGCAGAATGACCAGCACCAAGACGACGGTGCCGATCAGCAGCGACACGTCGGCGTTCTGGAACAGCGCGCCGGCGTCGATCGCGATGCCGACCGGCCCGGTCACGCGCGCGGACAGTTCGCCCGTTCCGGCTGCTGCCGCGAACGGATCGCCGCCTAGCACGGCGGATGCGCGCTCTTCCAGCTGTGCCACGCTTTCCTTGAGCGTTTCCGTATCGGCGCCTTCGCCGAACGTGACCGGCAGCACGATCGTGCTGCCGTCTTCCGACAGCAGACCCTGGCGGGCAGGCTCCGGCAGCCGGTGCAGCGGCAGCACCCCGGTCTGCTGCGGCAGCGGCTCGGCTTCAAGCGACTCCGTCAGCTTGGCGATTCCGCTCAGGTCCGCTTCGCCGAGTCCCGCGCCGCGGTTCCAGACGAGCAGCGCCGGCTGTCCGCCGTCTCCGGGGAACTCGCGCTCGGCGAGCTGCGCCGCCTGAACGGACGGATACTCGGCGCTCAGGTCCGCGGCTCCGTTATTCTCGCGTTCGCCGATGCCCGGCCACATCACGTTCAATAGCACGGCCGCGGCAATCCAGACCGCGACGACGACCCATCTTCCGACCGGTCCGGTCAATGCTCCGGTCACTCCTGTTCTCTTGTTCATCTGTTCCTCCCGCTCGGCATCTTCCCGATGCCTGATATGATGATGGTACATGCTTCTATGCAAATTCCGCGGCGCAAACCCGGTCATGCAAGCCGGGCCAGTAACGCCCGGTCGCGCAAACCCGGTCACGCAAATTGGCCCGCGCGAAAATCCCCAAACGGCTGCGCCGCTCCAGGTGACCCGCAGGTCATTCCTGTTCATTATGACTCACGAGTCATTTCTGGTCAACGTTTATTATTTACGCTGCCGATCGTTCGCCGCGCATAAAAAAAGCCGAAAGCGGACTCGGGATGCCGCGCTTCCGGTCATATATGCAAAAAATGGTCCGGCTTGCCCCGGTATCAAGGTCTTCCGGGCACAATGCCGGGCACAACACCGGGCAGTCCGCTGCCCCTTATCGTTCGGGAGCGTCCGCTTTCGCGGCGGCTCCGCCGATCAAGCCGCCCGCGATGCCCGCCGATTCCGGGCCGTAGAAAAACCGCATGCGCGACGTCAGCACCGAGATGTCGGCCGGCGTCTCCAAATAGATCTCGCCGTCGGTGTCGATCCGCTTCGGCTCGTCGGTCTCGATCCGCAGCGAAGCGGTGCGGATATATTCGATCACGCCCCCGCTCTCGCGGTAATCGGTCAGGTCGCCGCCGTTGATGACCTGCCAGGCCAGCGACAATCCGGCTTCCCTGACGATCAGCACGTCAAGCTGGCCGTCGTGCACGCCGTCTCCGGGAAAAGGCAGCTTCGCCGTGCCGAGCGACCGGCCGTTGGCGGCAAGGATCATGACCGCTTCGCTGTCCACGACGCCTTCGTCATGGGTCAGGCGGAAGCGAAACGGCTCGGCTTGACGCAGTGTGCGCAGCGTGCTGAGAAAATAGCTCAGTTTGCCCATGCGCTCTTTTTGGTCCGAATCGATATTTTCCGACGTATCGGTAATAAGCCCGATGCCGACGAAGTTCGTGAAGATCCGTCCGTTGATCGTGCCGACGTCCGTATCGAGCAGCCGGCCTTCCAGCACTTCCTCCGCCGCGCGCCCGACCTGCAGCGGCAGGCGCAGCGTGCGCGCGAAATCGTTGCACGTTCCGCCCGGCAAAATCGCGACGTCCGGCACGGGATTGGCTTCGGCCGCGCCGTTGATACATTCGTGCACCGTTCCGTCGCCGCCGAGCAGCAGCACCAGATCGAATTCCCCGCCGCGCTCGCGGCACACGGTCTCGCCGTCGCCCGGATTTTGCGTCTGCACCAGCGTCAATTCGCCGATCTCTCCGGCCAGCGCTTCCACCGCCGCGCCAAGCTGTCCCGCTTTTTCCTTGCCGGCTTTGCTGTTGTATACGAGCATTGCTTTTTCCCAACGCATAGGCTCATCTCCCGTTCGCTTAATCGCGGACCGGACGTCGTGATCCGGCCTTCGTTTCCAAGTTATTACCCAGACACAAAGCGAACGTCAGCAGACCGCAGCGAAAATAAGCGAACGATCAAGCCGATAACGATTTCAAAGCGAATCAATCGGCGCTCGCCGCCTGATTCGCGACCGCGACAAGCTTCCACGCGCCCGCTTCGACTTCTTCCGGCAGCATCGGGCGCCCGTAATAATAGCCCTGCATCAGGACGCAGCCGCGCGACAGCAGGAACTCGGCCTGCTCGACCGTCTCGACGCCTTCGGCCACGACTTCCAGGTCAAGCAGGCGCGCAATGCCGATAATGCCGACGATCAGCGCCTGCTTGGAGACGCGGTCGCTGCTTTTGACGAACGATTGGTCGATCTTGAGCGTATCGACCGGAATCTCGTCCAGCCGGCCGAGCGAAGAATGCCCCGTGCCGAAATCGTCCATCGAGACTTTGACGCCCAGATCGCGCACGCGCTGAAGTTGGGACAGCGTGATCGCCATATTTTTCATCGCGATCGATTCGGTAATTTCCAGCTCCAGCATCGCGCCTTCCAGGCCGCTCGAACGAAGCGCGTCTTCGACCATGTCCAGCAGCGTCATGCTCTCGAACACACGGTACGACATATTGACCGAGACGCACACCCGGAACAGGCCTTCGTCGTGCCAGCGCCGGTTCAGCCGGCACACTTCGCCCAGCATCCAGCGGGTCATCGGCACGATCAGCCCCGTCTCTTCCGCGATCGGAATAAACTCCCCGGGAGATACGATACCCTTGTCTGGATGCTGCCAGCGCAGCAGTGCTTCGAACCCGGCTTCCCGTCCGAGCTTCGCGTCCCATTTCGGCTGATAGACGATAAAAAACTGCCGGTGTTCGAGCGCCAGCCTGAGGTCTTTCTCCAGCTCCATCTTGCGGCTCAGCTGCCCGCCGATGCCGGCGTTGAAGAAAACGGTTTTGTCCTTGCCTGAAGATTTGGCCTGGTAGAGGGCCGCGTCGGCCGCCTTGAGCAGCGACGAACGGTCGCTTCCGTGGTCCGGGAACAGACTGATGCCGGCGCTTGCCGTCACGTACAATTCGTTGCCTTCGATCATGTACGGACGGCTGATCTCTTCAAGCATCCGATCGACCCGCTGAAGCAGCACGTTGGGATCGCTGTCGGAGCCGACGAGCAAAAACTCGTCGCCGTCCATACGAAACAGCGCTTCGCGCTCCTGAATCCGGGTACGGATCCGCTTCGCGGCATGGGTCAGCAGCAGGTCGCCGAGATCGCGTCCGAGCGTGTCGTTGATCACTTTGAAGCGGTCCAGGTTGATCAGCACCATCGAGCCGAGCCGGAGGTCGGCCGCCCGGCGCTCGAACTCTTCCGGCAGCGCGTAACGGTTGCGCAGGCCGGTCAGCGGATCGAGAAAAGCGATCTGCTTGAGCGTCCGCCGCTCGAATACCATGAAGATCCACGTGATCGCCAGAATCAGTGCGACCAGCGCCGAGACGCCGGCCACGAAATAAGACGAAGGCAGGCCGGCATAGTCCAGCACGGCCGCGTCCGAACGGACGCCGTCGACGCGCAGCGCGCCCAGCAGCGTGTACTGCATCGCGAAGATGCCCGAGCCCAGAATAAGGGCCGCGCCCGGCTTGGACATCCCGCTTGCGGCCGAACCGCGAAAATTGCCGAGCACGTACAGCGCAAAGTAAGCGGCGATGAACAGGATCGCGACCGAGAAAAAGCCGACGAACGGGTCGACGGCGACGAACAGCCCCGGGCGCAGCGCGAACAAGCCGAGCGCGGACATGACCGTGACGCCGAGCCCGAAAGCGCCGCCGGCGAGCCGGCTGCTCAGCGGGCTCTGTCTGGTGAAGAGCGCAAGCATTATGTAGGCGGACAAGCTGGCGCACGCGACGGCCGACACGACGAGCGCCGGCGCGTAATGCGGCGTAATACGATGATGGTAAGAAAGCAGACTCATAACATGGACGAGCGAGGTACCCGTTCCGAGAACCAATGCGGCCGCGGCAAGGCGGAGCCTCTTCGCCCCTTTGGCGGACCGGCTTTTGCCCACGGCGAGGTCGAAGCCCAAATAAGCGGAGAGCAGCGCGACGGCCAGCGACAAAACGATCAGCATGCCGTTCCAATTCTCCGTTAAACCGGTGACAAGGACAGAGATCATAAATCGGTTCCCACTTTGCGTTATGATATTTGTTGCATACACGATGAATGCTCTTGCTTGAGGCAAGTAAACCTTTGCCTTAATTATATCGAATAACTGGGTGAAATCCATCAGAACCGTACAATTGCCGCAAAAAAAAGAAAGTCCGCCGTACGCGCACGAAAAAGAACCGGCAGAGACTGCCGGTTCTTGCGTGCGACCTTGCTCCCAAAGTGTTGTCCAAGCCTGTACGGACAGGCTTTCGGGGCTTCGGGACGCCGGGTTGTGGTTAGCCCGCTTCTTCCGAAAATTGGCTGTTGTACAGATCCGCGTAGAACCCGTCGGAGGACAGCAGTTCTTCGTGCGTGCCCTGCTCGATCACTTCGCCGTGATTCATGACGAGAATGAGATCGGCGCCTTTGATCGTCGACAGACGGTGCGCGATCACGAAGCTTGTGCGGCCCTTCATCAGCTCGCCCATGGCCTGCTGGATAAAGATTTCGGTCCGCGTATCGACGCTGCTCGTCGCTTCGTCGAGAATCAGGATGCGCGGATCGGCCAGGACGGCGCGCGCGATCGTCAGCAGCTGCTTTTGCCCCTGCGAGATGTTCGACGCGTCTTCGTTGAGCACCGTGTCGTAGCCTTCCGGCAGCGTGCGGATAAAGTGATCCGCTCTTGCCGCTTCGGCTGCGCGCACGATCTCTTCTTCGGTCGCGCCTTCGCGGCCGTACGCGATATTCTCGCGGATCGTGCCGCCGAACAGCCACGTATCCTGCAGCACCATGCCGAACAGGCTGCGCAGCTGCTTGCGGTCCATGTCGGCCGTATCGACGCCGTCGATCTTGATCGAGCCGCCGTTCAATTCGTAGAACCGCATCAGCAGGTTGATCAGCGTCGTTTTGCCGGCTCCGGTAGGGCCGACGACCGCGACGGTCTGTCCCGGCGAGACGTCGATGCTCATGTCGTTGATCAGCATCTTCTCTTCGGTATATCCGAAGCGGACGTGTTCGAACTTCACTTCGCCGCGGCCCGTCAGATGGCGTTCGAGCTTGCGGTCCGGCGTCTGCTCTTCTTCGTCCAGCACTTCGAAGACGCGCTCCGCCGAAGCGATCGCGGACTGGATAATGTTGGCGATGTTCGCTGTCTGGGTGATCGGCTGGGAGAACTGTCTCGCATATTGGATAAACGCGAGAATGTCGCCGATATTGATCCGGCCGTTGGTGACGAAGATGCCGCCCACGACGCAGATCAGCACGTAGCCGATATTGCCGATAAACGACATCAGCGGCATGATCAGACCGGAAATGTACTGGGCTTTCCAGCCGGATTCGTACAGTTCCTTGTTATGCGTCTCGAACTTTTCGAGCGAAGCGGCTTCGCGGCCGTACGCTTTGATCACGCGCTGGCCGTTGTACATTTCTTCGACGTGCCCGTTCAGGTCGCCGAGCGAGCGCTGCTGGCTGGCAAAATATTTTTGCGAGCGCTTGGCGATCAGGATGACGACGACCAGGCTGAGCGGAATCGTCAGCACCGTGATCAGCGTCATGATCGGGCTGATCGTCAGCATCATGATGATGACGCCGATGATCGTCACGAGCGACGTGATGATCTGCGTCAGACTCTGCTGCAGCGTGTTGCTGATATTGTCCATGTCGTTCGTGACGCGGCTCAGCACGTCGCCGTACGGATGTTTGTCGTAATATTTCAGCGGCAGGCGGTCAAGCTTCTCCTTGACCTCTTTGCGCAGGCTGTAGGACGTGCGCTGCGCGACGCCGGCCATGACGAACTGCTGGATATAGCCGAACAGCGCGCTCAGGACGTACAGACCGGCCAGAATCATAATGATCTGCCAGATGTATTCGAAGTCGACGGCGGCGTTCGGGATGCCCTGCATCTTCGCCATGACGCCTTCGCTCAGCCGGGTCACGGCGTTCGCCATGATCTTGGGACCGAGAATGTTGAACACCGTGCTCAGGATTGCCGTGATCAGCACGACGAGCAGGTGGAATTTGTACGGCGCCAAATAGCCGGTGAGACGCTTGAACGTCGCCTTGAAATTTTTCGGCTTGGCGACCGGCATCATCATGCCGCCGGGGCCGCCCATGCCCGGGCCGGGTCCGGGTCCTTTGCGCGGCGGTTGATTGCGATTGTGTTCGCTCATGACATTCCCTCCTCTGCCCGTTTGCCCATTTCTTCTTCCGACAGCTGCGAAGACACGATCTCGCGGTAGACGTCGCTCGTGCGCAGCAGTTCGTCGTGGCTGCCGATACCAGCCACGCGGCCTTGATCAAGCACGACGATCCGGTCGGCATCCATGACGGTGCTGACCCGCTGCGCGACCATCAGCACGGTCGCGTTCTGCGTCTCCTGCTTGAGCGCGGCGCGCAGCCTGGCGTCGGTCTTGAAGTCGAGCGCGGAGAAGCTGTCGTCGAAGATGTACACTTCCGGACGGCGCACCAGCGCGCGGGCGATCGACAACCGCTGCTTCTGGCCGCCGGACAGATTCGATCCGCCCTGCGAGACCGGCGCGTCGTAGCCTTCGTCCAGACCGTCGATAAATTCGGCCGCCTGTGCGATCCGCGCCGCTTCGCGCACTTCTTCGTCGCTGGCGGACTGTTTGCCGTAGCGGATATTTTCCATCACGCTGCCGGTGAACAGCAGCGCCTTCTGCGGCACGTAGCCGATCTTGAGGCGCAGTTCTTCCTGCTGCAGCTCGCGGATATCGACGCCGTCCACGAGGACCGATCCCGACGAGACGTCGTAGAAGCGGGGAATAAGGCTGACGAGCGTCGATTTGCCCGAGCCGGTTCCGCCGATCAGGGCCGTGACTTCGCCGGGGCCGGCTTCGAACGAGACGTGTTCGATCGCCGGCGCTTCGGCGCCTTCGTAAGTGAACGAGACGTCGCGGAATTCAAGCCGTCCGCGCTGCGAAGGGCGGCTCGGCTGAGTCGGATCTTCGATGTCCGGCAGCGCATCGAGCACTTCGTTAATCCGGCCGGCCGATACGGAAGCCCGCGGTACCATGACGAAGATGATCGAGACCATGATCAGGGAGAACAGAATCTGCATGGCGTACTGCACGAAAGCCATCAGGTTGCCGATCTCCATCTCGCCGGCGTCGATGCGGATACTGCCGAACCAGATGATCGCGATCGTCGAGAAGTTGAGGATCAGCATCATGGCCGGCATCATCAGCGCCATCAGCTTGTTGACGCGGATCGCGGTGTCTTTGAGATCGCTGCTTGCATGGTCGAAGCGGCCGCGTTCGCTGTCTTCGCGTCCGAACGCCCGAATGACGCGAATGCCGGTCAGGTTCTCGCGCAGCACCAGATTCAGCCGGTCGATCTTTTTCTGCATCGCCTTGAACAGCGGCAGCGCGCTGCGCCCGATCAGCAAGATAAGCAGCGCCAGCACCGGGATGACCACGACGAGCACCAGCGACAGCTTGGCGTCTTTGGATACGGCCATGATAATGCCGCCGATCATCATCATCGGCGCCATCGCCATCATGCGCAGCATCATCGTCAGCACCTGCTGCACCTGCGTAATGTCGTTGGTCGTGCGCGTAATCAGCGAAGCGGTACCGAACTTGTCGAATTCCTTGAGCGTAAAACGCTGCGCATGCGAGAACACCCGGCTGCGCAGGTCGCGGCCGAAGCCGAGCGACACTTTGGCCGACAGATAACTGGCCGCGATCGAGCACAGCATCCCGATCATCGCCACGCCCAGCATAATGCCGCCGATTTGCCAGATGTAAGGGATATCGCTGTTCACGATGCCTTTGTCGACGATGTCGGCCATCAGCGTCGGCAGGAACAGCTCAGCGAGCGCCTGCACGAACACCATCAACAGGACGAGCACGACGCCGACCCGGTAAGGCTTCAGCATGCGAAACAATTTCAACATAACGGTCTCTCTCCTTTATCGTCCGACGCCTGTGCGTGCGGGTCTTGGCCGGACTCTTCGTTCTCCCGACCGGCGAAATAATCGTGCGTGCGATTCAGCAGCTGAACGAGCGTCCGGGTATCTTCCTCGCCCAGATGATCCGTCAATCCGCCGACCATCGATTCCATTTCCCGAATAAACGAATCGGTGACGCGCACCCCTTCGTCCGTCAGCGAGATGCGTACCGCTCTCCGGTCGGACGGGTCGGAGCCGCGCACGACGAGGCCGTCCGATTCCAATCCTTTGATCAGCTGCGTCACGGTCGGCGAAGCCACGTCCAGAATGCGGCTGATCTCCGAGACCATGATGCCCGGTTCCCCGTGGTCGACGCGGCTGCGAAGCACCATGAGCAGCATGCCTTCGCTCTGCTTGCGTCCGGCCATCGGACCGGTATGCTTTTTTTTGCGCCCATGCTGGAATTTCCGGATCGTGATCATCAATTCGCGGGCCAGCGGGCTCAAGCGCGATTCCATGGCGATGCGCCTCCCTTTCTCCGTTGCCGGAAATGCGTCTGCTTCTTCCTCAAAAAAATATATTTAGGTCGACTAATATTTAGCCTGCCTATCTATTTGCTCCCTAATTGTATGACCGGACTTGATGAATGTCAACTTTGACACGAGGGCGGCGTATTTCATGAGAAAAAAGCCCGTGCGCATCGCGCGCAGGGCTTTTTCTTGTGCTTTCGTTTTGCCTTCGTCGTGTCTTCGTTCGGTCTTCTTTTCACCGGCGCGTTATTTCGTTCCCCATTCGTCCGGCAGCAGCGAGCGGTAAGGTTCCTGAAGAAACCGGTCGTCGGCCAGGATCAACACGCCGCGGTCCGCTTCAGTCCGGATCAAGCGCCCGCCGGCCTGCTGGACTTTGTTCATGCCCGGGTAGACGTAGGCGTAGTTGAAGCCGCTGCGGCCGCGCTCGTTGTAGTAATCCCGGACGATATCGCGCTCCAGCCCGATCTGCGGCAGGCCGACGCCGATCACGGCCACTCCGGTCAACCGGTCGCCGGCGAGGTCGATGCCTTCCGAGAAGACGCCGCCCATGACGGCGAAGCCGACGAGCGTCTTCTCCCGATCCGCCGAGAACGCGTCGAGGAATCCGGTGCGCGCAAGTTCCGACATGCCCGAATCCTGCCCGAGAATCTCGATCGCCTCGCGGTCGACGCGCGTCTCGAACGCCTGCCGGATCTCCTGCAAATATGCGTACGACGGGAAAAAGAACAGGTAGTTGCCCGGACGCTTGGTCACCGTGTCCGCCAGCGCCCCGGCCAGCGCGTCCCGCGTCCGTTCTCGGTCGCGGAAGCGCGTGGAGAACGGCAGCACCGTCACTTCGAGCTGCTCGGGACTGAACGGCGACGGAATCGACAGCGTATAGTCGTCTTCCGCGGCGCCGAGCATCTCCCGGTAAAACCCGAGCGGAGCGAGCGTGGCGGAAAAATAGACGGCGGAACGGTAGTTTTTGGACGACTGGAGCAGCAGCTGCGACGGATCGAGGCAGAACATCTTCATCCGCACTTCGCTGCCGTCCGTCTCCACGTAAGTCACGTACTGATCGCCGTACAGCCGCCCGACCCGCAGGAAAGCCTGCGCCGAGAAATAGGCTTCCAGCAGTTCTTCTTCGGCTTCGCTGCCGTGCACGGTCACGAGCGCGTGTTCCGCCTGCTCGACGAACGGCTCCAGCAGCTTGAACATCACTTCCGGCGGCTCGCTGCCGACGAAGCGCCCTGCTTCCCCGGCCTGCTTGCGCAGCAGGATCAGATACGCGTTGACCCGGTCGGCCGCGGCGCGCACGCCTTCGTGCACGTCTTTGTAGCCGCGCTTGATCGCGAGGAACGCCGATTTCAGCACGTCGGCCGAGAACATCTCGCGTCCGCGTTCGACCAGATTGTGCGCTTCGTCGACGAGCAGCGCCGAACGGCTCCGCTGCTCGTCGGACAGCCGCTTGAACGCGATGCGCGGATCGAACACGTAGTTGTAATCGCAGACGACAACGTCCGCCGCATAAGCCGCGTCGAGCGAAAACTCGAACGGGCACACCGTATGCTTGCGCGCATAGGTTTCGAGCACGTCGCGGGTAATTCTCGTCTCGTGCTCGAACAGGTCGATCAGCGCGTCGTTGATCCGGTCGTAATACCCGACGGCGAACCGGCATTGACCGCCCGCGCAGTCTTCTTCTTCCTTGAAGCAGACTTTGTCTTTCGCCGTAATCGTGATGGAACTCAAATACGCCCCGTTTCGTTCGAGCAGCGCCAGCGCTTCTTCCGCCCCGGCCCGCGTGGTTGTCTTGGCGGTGAGGTAATAGATGCGGCTGATCAGCCCTTCCCCGATCGCTTTGATCGCGGGAAACAGCGTCGAGATCGTCTTGCCGGTGCCGGTCGGCGCCCGCGCGATGAGGTTTTTCTCTTCGCGCACCGTTTTGAACACCGCTCCCGCGAACAGCCGCTGGCCTTCGCGGTAGCGCCCGAACGGGAAAGCGAGCGCCGAAGCGGCTTCGTTGCGCCGTTCTTCGCGCCGTTTGAGCAGCAGCGCGTACAGTGCGTAGCGCTCGGCCACGTCCTGCACGAACGACGCCAGCTCCTCCGCCGTCTGCACGACTTCGCGCACGCTGCGCTCGCCGCCCGGCTTGTGCACGTACGTCAGCCGGACGCGAATCTGTTCAAGCTTCAGGTCCAGCGTCAGCATGTAGGCGTAAAACCTGGCCTGCGCCCAATGCACGTCATGCCCGTCTCCGATCAAGTCCGCCGTCTCCGACGTCGATTTGATCTCGTCGATCGTATAGAGGCCGTCCTCGCCCAGCAGCAGCCCGTCGCAGCGTCCTTCCACCTGCACGGTCAGCTCTCCTTCGGCGCAGGTCAGTTCCGTTTTCACGAATACTTCCTTCCGGTCGTTCTCCCCGTAGCTCTCCTGCACTTCGCGGTGGATACGCGTGCCTTCCTGCAGCGCGCTGCCGAACCGGGTGCCGGACTCCAGGCTGCCGCTGCGAAACACGTATTCCACCAGCGGCCGCACAGAAGTTTTTACCGTATAAGCCATGCCCATTTCTCCTTCCGCATAACCTGTTGCTTCTATATCCTGTTCGCCCTTTTCGGCGTTTCGCTTATTTTTTGCGATTTTATGCAGACCGTACGACGTCCGCAGACGTCTATCCATTATAGACGAAGCGCTGCGCAAGTTCTTGTTTTGCCGCAAAAAAAGAAGCTTTCGCCGCAGCGAAAGCTTCGAAAACGCCTGTTCGTCGTACTGCCGGAAGCTTATTGCAGTACGCGTCTTGCGGACACGTAATGATCCTGCCAGTATTTCAGGTCGAGGTCGGCCACGACCACGCCGTCTTTGCTCGCGCTGTTGTGGACCAGTCCGCCTTCTCCGTTGTAGATGCCGACATGGCCGATCAGGCCGGGCACGCTGCTCCAGAAAAACAGCAGGTCGCCTTTTTGCCATTGGTCTTTGTCCACCGCGATGCCGATATCTTTTTGGTACGCGGTGCCGAACGGCAGGTTGAGACCCTGCAGGCCGAACACGTAGCGCGTGAACGAAGAGCAGTCAAGCAGCACCGGCGCTTCGTTCTTGCCGAACCCGTAGCGCGTGATGCCCTGCAGCGACAGCGCGTCCTGAATGATCCGGTCGGCTGTGCCCGAGTCGATGGCGCTGCCGGTCGGCGGCGCCGGAAGCGGAACGACCGGCAGCGGGACGCTCGGAAGCGGCAGCGGCACGGCCGTGTCGACAACCGGCGGAGCCGGAGTCGCGGCCGGCGAGACCGAAGTTCCGCCGGGCAGCGTGTACGTGACGTAGCTGGTCGAGACGTAGCCGGTCAAGCCGTTGGCGTCGGTAATCTTGAGCCAGGCGGAATTCGCGAGTTCGACGGCGGTGAACGCTTCGCCGGCCGACAGGACGCGGTGCACGGCGCTGCCCGTCGTCGGTTCGGCGCGGAAATTGACGTTCTTGGCGACGGTTCCGCTGCCCGTATTGGCCGAAACGGCTGCGGGCACGACGGCCGGAGCCGCGGAAGGTGCCGCTTCGGGAGCGACGGATTCCACCGTTGCCTGAACGATCGGAGCCTGCGCGGCGGCCGAGATCGGCTTGACCGAAGGCGTCCCCTTGACGCCCGCGGACGACGCGGTTTTGACGGACGAAGACGCGGCGGCCTTGACGGCGCTCTGCGACTGCGTTTCTTTGGCGTACGTTACATAGGAGGCCGATACGTATCCGGTCTTGCCGCCTACATCGACTTTGAGCCAGTGGGCGTTGAGCGCGGTGAGCACTTCGAGCTTGGTGCCCGGCTGCAGCGTGCGGTGCACGCTTCCTTCCGAGGCCGACGGAGCCGAACGAAGATTGACGGGACGGTCGACTTTGCCGGGAGCCGCTTCCGCGACGACGGGTACAGTCACTAGAAGAGTCGATACTGCGAACAAGCCGAAAAGCTTTCTTTTCATGATTGCCTCCTTGGTACGGCATGGGCGCAAACGGCGGCTCGGCGGGGTCGCCGAAACCGCAAATCGCGCGCATGTCCTGTTGTCGATAAGCGCTTCCGCAAAAAAACGGAAAGGCGCTGGGCTGGTAACGGGCCGACGGTTCTGCATTCTATCGCTAGTTTATCTTCTATCGGCGCAAATCTCCAGCGTTTTGAGCAAATTGGAGACAAATAAGAAACGATTTTGACATCTTTTGCGTCCGGGAGCATAATAGCTAAGGATTTATGGCTCTTGAGCCAAAATGAGGCAAAACGCCGCGAACGGTTTAACCTTATATAAAAGGTTTTCCGGCGAGACGAATTTTCCGGCGGACCCTCTTTATTTTCATGTACAGAAAAGGAGCTTTGCACCATGGAGCCGATCAAGTATCTGCGGTCTGTATGGACCCGACCTTTCGTGTTGTTTACCCTCATCCTGTTGGTCAAAGGCTATATCGCCTGGGGACCGATTTTCGAAGATACTCCGCTGTGGGGACCGCTGTTGACAGAGATCCCGTTTTTATGGATTATTTTCTGCCTGTTCGAATGGCTGGCGACCAAACGCAAACTGCTGTGGTATATGGTCACCAATTTGTTCGTCACGGGACTTTTTTTCACGGCGATTATCTATTTCAAATACTACGGCGTCGTCGTCAACTACCATGCGCTCGACCAGAGCCGGCAGGCCGTCGAAGTCAGCGACAGCGTGTTCACGCTGCTTGCGCCGCAGTACCTGCTTATTTTCACCGATATCCTCGTGCTGACCGTGTGGTTCTTTGCCAGTAAAAAAGCGCGGAAATGGCGGGCAAACGTCGTTCACCGCCCGATGAACCGCCGCGTCCTCGGCAGCGTGCTGATTGTCTCGCTGGTCTTGTGCACGATGAACGTCTGGCCGAACCGCGCGAGCATGAACGAAGTCGTCAAAGCGGAAAAGATGGGCATCCTCAACTACGAAGCGTACACGCTGCTGACCGACCGCGACGAAGAACCGGTGCCGCTCGACGAGATCAGCCAGACCCGGATCAACGAACTCAAAAGTATCGAGCAGCCCGAAGCGCCGGCGCATTACGGAGCGGCCCAGGGCAAGAACCTGATCATCCTCCAGCTGGAATCGCTTCAGAACTTTATGGTCGGCCTCAAGATCGACGGACAAGAAGTCACGCCGAACCTGAACAAACTCGCCGCGGAAGGGCTCTATTTCCCGAACTTCTACCAAAGCGCCGGCCAGGGCAACACGTCGGACGCGGAGTTTACGGTGAATACGTCGTTCTATATCCCGCCGCGCAAAGCGTCCGTCATCGCGTACGGCGAAAAGGCACTGCCGAGCCTGCCGAAGCTGCTGGAAGCCAACGGCTACCAAACGGCCACGTTCCACACCAATCAAGTCTCGTTCTGGAACCGGAACCAGCTGTATGCCGCGCTCGGGTTCGACCAGTATTACGACCAGGCCTTTTTCGGCACGGACGATACGGTCTTCTTCGGCGCTTCCGATGAAGTGCTGTACGACAAGACGACCGACGTGCTCCAGCACATGGACAAATCGAGTCGGCCGTTCTACGCGCAGATCATCTCGATGAGCGCGCATCACCCGTTCACGATCCCCGCGGACAAATACAAAATGGATCTGCCGGCGCGTTACGAAGGCACGCTCGTGGGCGATTATATCCGCGCGCAGAACTATGCGGATTACTGCCTCGGCCTGCTGATCGACGAATTGAAAGAGAAAGGGCTGTGGGAAGACAGCCTGCTGATGCTGTACGGCGACCATCTCGGCCTGCCGCTGCATTCGATGGACGAACAGGACCTGGCATTGGCCAAAGAAATTCTCGGTCACGACTATACGTACAGCGACATGCCGAACATTCCGTTTCTCATTCTCGGCGACGACACGAACGAAGCCCATGTGCAGCCGCAGCTCGGCGCCCAGGTGGACATCCTGCCGACGGCGGCGAATCTGCTCGGCGTCTCGCTGGACGACCATATCCACTTCGGCCAGGACCTGCTGAACCAGTCGGAGAACATGATCCCGGAACGCTATTATTGGCCTTCGGGCTCGCTGATCGCGGGCGACACGCTGTTCATCCCCGGCACCGGATACGCCGACGGCACCTACTACCCGCTCAAAAAAGGCGGCACGTCCGACTCCGGCGTCACCGAAGACCAGTACAACCGCATGCTCCAACTGTTCGAACTGTCCAGCAGCTACGTCCGGCAGCAGCCGGACCGGCCGGGGACGGCGGAGGAAGAGTGAGGCGGTAGCGGGGCGACGCGGAGAGCTGCGCGCGGCGGGCCGAAGTGCGGCGGAACTGGCGCGTGGAGGCGAGCTTGCGGAAGCGGAGTAGAGCTGGCGCAGCGGCGGATTGCGAAGCGGGCTCGCGAAGGCGGAGTGCAGAGCTGGCACAGCGGCGGATTGTGAAGCGGGCTCGCGGAGGCGACCTGCAAGCTGGCGCGACAGCGGCGGCGGCCATGAGGGCAGAACAAAATTTGAAGGAATCTTGCAAGAAGATTCCGGGTTTCGCATGTGAACAGAGAAGCTTTCCCGTCGATCAAAAGTTAAGCTTATCGTGCGAACGCAAACAGACCGGGTGCCTGCAAAAAAACACCACCGCAAATCGCGAGATTTGTTGGTGGTGTTTTTGGTTTTTTTAATTTGCTTGAGTTGGATTGGGGTGGGTTCGGGCTCGGCGGAGCGCCGGAGGCTCGAAATGCCCTCTATACACTCGAATGCAAAAATAACTGCGTGAGAGCAGCTATTCCGCTTCAAAAAGATGATTTCCCGAAAATAAGTGCAGGAGAACAGTTATTTTGGCACATATCTGTGTGGGGCGGGCCGAACGGGGAAAATAAGTGTTCTGTCGCACTTATTTTCTATGCAGCGAATGGGCCGGGACAATTAGCTGCTTTGGAGCACTTATTTGGGTGGGATAAAGTCGGATTGGTGGTTTTGAGCCGGTACTTGGGCGGGGTATGCGGCTGTAGGCTGTGGAAGGCGGATCGGGGCGGCGGGGTTGGCAGGCCCGATGGCGAAGCCGGGCGCGGCGGGGCAGCGCGTGAGGGTGCAGGGCGCGGTTGGGCGCGGGGATCGCAGGGCGCGGCCATGCGCCAGTCAAGCCCAGCCGCGCAGCCCGGCTAGTCCTCCAGCTCCGCGACGGAGAAGGAGACGCTGGCGCCGCCCTCCGGGCGGTTGCGCGCGGCGATCTCGCCGCCGTGCCGGCGCACGACGGTTCGGGCGATGAACAGCCCGAGACCGGAGTGCCCGACGCCGCCCGTTCCGGCGTCGGCAGACCTTGCCGCATCTTCGCGATAGAACTTCTCGAAGATGCGGCCGCCCCCGGCCTCCGCGAAGCCGGGGCCGTCGTCGCGCACCTCGAATTCGGCCGTGCCGGGCCGGATTCGAAGCTCGACCGCGACGGAGCCGCCCTCCGGCGCGTAGCGGAGGGCGTTACTGACAAGATTGTCCAGCACCCGGTTGATCCGGTGCTGGTCCAATCGCAGCGGGCCGCGTGCGTCCTCGGCCCGCAGGTCGTGTGCCGACAGCTCGAAGGCGAGGCCGCGCTTTCGGCACAGGAAGGCGTATTCCCGCCCTTTGGCGCGGAAAGCCGCCTCCAGGTCGACCGGCTCCGGACTGAGCGCAAAGTCCGGACGTTCCACCCGCGCGGCTTCCGACAGGTCCGCCGTCAGCGAGATCGAACGGTCCACCGCGCCGAGAATCGTCTCGGCGTAGCGGACCGCGCGCTCGGGACGGCGGCCTCCGTCTTCCAGCAGCACTTCCGCGTGCCCGCGAATCACGCTGAGCGGCGTGCCGAGGTCGTGCGCGACGGCCGCGATCGCGTCGCGCCGGTCGCGTTCCGACTCCCATTCGCGCCGCAGCGATTCCCGCAGCGCTTCGCGCATCTGCTCGAATGCGGCGAGCAGCTGGTTCAGCTCGCGGACGCCGGTGCCTCCGCGTTCCAGCGAGAAATCCAGATCGTGCTCGCGGATTTTCTCCGCGCCTTCGATCAGATGCCCGAACGGCTCTTCGAGCTTGCGGCTGAGGCGGCGGCCGCTCCAGACCGTGAACCCGTACAAATAAGCGAACGGCGCGGCCGCCATCAGCAGCCCGCCGAGCAGCAGCGGCACGGCATGCGACGGATTCGCCGCGGCGGCCGTCAGCTTGTAGCGCAGTGCGATCGCGCCGGCGAACGCGCCGTCCGGCCCTGTCAGCGGCTCGTAGCGTATATAATAGCCGTTCGCTGATACATGGCCGTTCAGACGCGACAGCAGATCCGGCCCGCCGCGGATCGAATGCGCGCTGTCCGTGACAAATGAACCGTAGATCCGTCGGCCCGAGGCGTCGAACACTTCGTAATCTATCCCGTCCGCCGGCACGATCGCCGCGACGGCGCTTCGCGAAGCCGGGGATACCGGATCGCCGAGCTGCCGAACCTGTTCGGCGACCTGAGGCACAAGGCTTTCGTAATAGTTCGCCGGACGCAGCGAGCCGCTCCAGACGAGCAGGACGCCCAGGCCCAGCGCCCAGGTCAGCACCGTCGCCAGCACGCTGAGCAGAAACGTCCGCTGGAACGTGCGCTGGATCAGGCTTTTTAGCAGCCGATCTTTTGCAGGGCTGAGGCCCGGCGCGCTTCCGCCTCGAACAGCGGCGCGTTCATTCGGAGCCCCGCCCGCAGCACTCCCTTCGCCCACAGGCTCCGCCCCGCGAGCCGCCCGCTCTCCACTCCCTTCACCCGCTTCGCCTACGGTTTCCGCCCCGCGAACTTCGCCCGCCTGGCTCACGGATTGTTCCCTGCTCTCTTCGCTCCCGGGCTCTCCCCCGCGAGTCCCGCCTGCTTCACGCATTCCGCTACCTCCCTCATATCCGCCATTTATATCCGACCCCCCACACGGTGGAGATGGGGTTCAGTTCGGGATCGGCGGCGTGCAGTTTGGCCCGGACTTTTTTGACGTGTTCCGTGACCGTCGACGAGTCGCCGTCCGCTTCGAGACCCCAGATCCGCTCGTAGATGTCTTCGCGCGCGAACACCTGCGACGGGTGCAGCGCAAGCAGCAGCACAATGTCGAATTCGCGCCCGGTGAACGCGAGCGCTGTCTCTCCGAGGCGGACTTCGCGGGCCTGCGCGTCGATCGCGAGGGCGCCGAAGCGCAGGTAGCGCTCCGCTGCGCCGCGGTCCCTTTTTTCCCGGCGCAGATGCGCGTAGATTCTCGTCTTGAACTCGCGCAGGCCAAACGGCTTCACCAAGTAGTCGTCGCCGCCGGCCATCAGCCCGCGCACTCTGTCTTCTTCGGAGCGCCGGGCGCTGACGAACAAGATGGGGCAGGACGCGCTTTCGCGGATCGCCGCGCACAGCTCGTAGCCGTCCATGCCGGGCATCATCACGTCGAGCACGACGAGATCGGGCCGGCGGGGCAGCAGCGCCAGCGCCTCCTGTCCGCCATAGGCGCACAGCACCTCATATCCTTCGTCTTCCAGCGCATCGCGCATGAACGCCACGATCTCGCGCTCGTCGTCCACCAGCAGCACCGTATCGGCCATGTCCGCCTCATCCTCCTTTTCGCTTCGCAGCGGCACGCCCGTTTTCCAAACCGTCCGTGCCTACTGCGTCCATTCTCTCCGTTTCCAACTCCATGTTCCCATTATAGCGCAGCCCGCGAGCAGCACGCAGACCGTCCAGCCGAGACCTCCGTCGCTGCCGCCCGTTTGGCCGAGAAACCGGAAGATCGAATCGGACACCGACAGCAGAAAAGCGAGCCGGTCCGACGCGTACAGTCCGCCGACGATGACCGCCAGCATGCCGACATAGGCCAGCACCGGATTGGGCACAAGCCGCGCCACGAGGCCGCCGATCCCGATCAGGGCGACGAAGACGCAGAAAGCGATGCCGTAAAAAGACAGCCCGTAGCCGAGCGCGCCCGCAGCGCCGACCGTGCCCGCGCCCGGCAGCGTCGTCTCGGCGGCGGGCGCCATAAAGATCGACCCGAACACCGTTCCGGCCGCCCACGTGAACAGCGTCAGAACGCCGACGATCAAGCCCAGCACGGCCCATTTGGCCAGAAACAGGCGCACGCGCGACACCGGACGGATCAGCGCCAGCCGCAGCGCGCCCGAAGACACGTCGCCGCCGAAGCTGTCCGCCGCAAGCATCGGAATGACGACGAAATGCATCAGAATCGCCAGCTCCCGCAGCAGAAAGGGCGCCGTGTTCAGCGAATCGAGCGTCACGGGACGGTTCATGTCGTAGAAACTTGTGTTCATCATCGCCAGAAACAAACATTCCAGCGGCACGAAGAGCAGGTAGACGGCGATGACCGCCCACGTCCGTTTGCGTTTGAACACCCGCTGCGCTTCGCTTCGGAGCAGATTGCCCGTTCCGACTCCGATTTGTTTTTCCTTATTCAAAAGAATCCCTCCTTCTCCAGATCAACGCCGTCATAACGCCGAACAGCAGGCCGTAGGCCGCGATCACGCCCAGATTCCACAGCCGCAGCCCGTGCAGGTCCGCAAGCATCGCCGCCAGCCCTTCCCATTCGATCATGAGCAGCGACAGAAAATACAGCCGTACATAAGCCTCCAGCTCGAACAGCGGCCGGAAATACGTCAGCAGCGTCGGCAGCAGATACGACAGCAGCAGGAAACCGATCCCGAGCGCAAGCGTCACCGTGGACGAACGCCCGACCGCCGCAAGCCAGAAAAAGACGGTCAGCAGCGCGGCCAGCGCAAGAGCGGCCAATCCGTAGTACGCGAGATCGTACAGCAGCCCTTGTCCGTACGTCGCGAAGCCGGCCCCGTAGAACAACGGATAAGTCTCCGGGTTGGGGAACAGAATTCGCCCGATCGCCGCCGAGCAGATCAGATAGAGCGCCAGCTGTATCCACATAAAAGACAGGCAGACGACCCATTTGGCCGCCATGATCCGCTTCAGCGACACGGCGCGCAGTAGGCCCATGCGCAGTTGGCCGCTGCGGTATTCTTCCGTCACCGTCAGGCCGGCCAGCACCAGCATCATGCCGCTGAACGCGGTGACGAGCATCTCGGCCAGCGCGAGCACCGGCACGCTGCCGGCCGTCGCGTACTCCGGCAGTCCCGGGTCCAGCACGCCGTTTTGCGACAGCAAATAGCGGGCCGACACGAGCGCCATCAGCGGAGCGGCGAGCGCCATCAGCCGCACGACGCGCCGGTTCCACAGTTTGCCCCATTCCGCTGCCAGCAGCCTGTGAAAGCCGACCCCGCCGCTTGAAGGTTCGTACAGCAGCAGGCTCATGTCGTCATCCTTTCCACGAACGCTTCTTCCAGACTGCCGTGATCGCCGATCATCTCTTCCCGGCTGCCCGCGAAGACGCGCTCGCCTTCGCGAATGACCACGATGCGGTCGCAGATTTTCTGAAGTTCGTCGAGCAGGTGGCTGGAGATCAGCACCGTTTTGCCGAGGTCGTGCTTGAGCCGCAGAATCAGCTCGCGCAGTTCCCGGATCCCCATCGGATCGAGTCCGTTCGCCGGCTCGTCGAGGATCAGGAGCTGCGGATCGCCGAGCAGCGCCTGCGCGATACCGAGCCGCTGCTTCATGCCGAGCGAATACGTTTTGACGCGCTCGTCGGCCCGCTGGTCCATGCGCACGATCTCAAGCACTTCCCGCACCCGCTGCCGCCGCGCCGCGCGGTCGGGCAGGTTGGGATGCAGCAGCGCCAGATTGTCGAGATTGTCTCGCCCCGTCATGTACGGGAAGAAGATCGGCGATTCGACGATCGCGCCGAACTGCGCGGCGGCCGCCTGCCGATCGCGCACCACGCTGCGCCCGCCGATCAGGACGTCGCCGGAATCCGGCCGGATCAGTCCGGTCATGACGCGGATCAGCGTCGTTTTGCCCGCCCCGTTGGGCCCGAGCAGCCCGCAGATCTCGCCCCGTTCGACCGCGAACGACACGTTTTGGAGCAGCGTCCGCCGCCGCACCCGTTTGGTGACGTTCCCGATCTCGACCAGCGGCTGCTCCGCCTGCGGGATCATGATCTTTTTTTCCCGTTCCGTTTGTGTCGCCTGCATGTGTGCATCGCCTCTTTCTTTTTCGTCTGCCCCAAGTGTAGAAGGCAAATCTAAAGAAAGAATAAAAGTTCGCAAAAAAAGTCAAAACCCCGCTGCGCCCGGTCTGCTACTCTGGGTACAAGGAGGCGTTCACGTGAGCTATCATCCTGCGGTGCAAAAAACGATCGACTATATCGAGCGCAATCTGGAACGAGCCTTGACGGGCGAAGACATCGCGGCCGAAGCCGGGTTTTCCTTTTTCCATTTTCACCGGATTTTCCAGAGAGAGACCGGCATGACGATGTCGGAGTATGTGCGCGCAAGAAGGCTGGCCGGCGCGGCGTCCGCGCTGCTGCATACGGACGAGCGGGTGCTCGATCTCGCGCTGCGGTTCGGGTTCGAGTCGCAGGAAGCGTTCGGCCGGGCATTCAAAAAAATATACGGGCTGCCGCCTGCCCGTTATCGCAGATGGATGGGCGGCATGCTGCACAAGGAGGAACTTTCCATGCAGACAAATTCCAATCTTCAAGAGTCTCCGGTCAAAGGCTGGTTCATGAGCGGGAGTCATCCTTTTCTGTACGAAATGGGTATCGACCGCCATACCGTGCACCGGGGAACCGGGTCCGGCTATCTCAAGTCGGCCGCGGCCGAGGCGCCGGAGCAGTTCGGCACGATGATGCAGGTCTTTCGGGCGGAACGTTATGTCGGGCAAAGAATCCGGCTGTCGGCATTCGTCAAAACGGACCAGGTCGAACCGGGCTTCGCGGCGCTGTGGATGCGGGTGGACGCGGCCGACGGCGACGTGCTTCAGTTCGACAACATGGCGAACCGCCCGCTGACCGGGACGCTGGACTGGAACCATTACGCGATCGTGCTGGACGTCCCCGAATCCGCCGCGCAGATCTCGTTCGGCGTTCTACTGAGCGGTTCCGGGCAGATCCATGTCGACGGCTTCGCGTTCGAAGAGGTACCGGACACCGTGCCGACCACCCATCTTCAAACGGAAGAACCGCTGCCCGACCGGCCGATCAATCTGTCGTTCGAAGAGGTGCCGGAATAAAGCCGCGACGGTAACGGAATCTTCGGATCGACAGGCGAGCATATAGGCATATAGACCGGAAAATAGACCGGCAGGCAAAAAAGGCTTTCTCCTTCGTGGAGAAAGCCTTTGGTGCGTTGGACGGTGAGGCGGAGGCCGGACGTCAAGCGGGCAAACGAGTGCGCGGGCAGGTAGTCGGGCAAGCGAGCGAGTGGGCAGGCGTTAGGTCGGCAAATCTCACGCAGCTCGTCCCCCTAACGAATCGTCACAACGCTATTTGCTCTCCAGCACGCTTTTTGCCAAACTAACGAATCGTTACAACGCTATTGGCTCCAAATCCCTCTAATCCGGCCTTTTAACGCCCAATAAGGATACGTCGATTCGTTAGATTTCATAAATGGCGAAAAATGAGCAAATAAGGTGCCTACGATTCGTTACAGTTCGAACCCGCCGCACGGATGCCCATTTCCCGCCATCCGGCCATCCGTTTATCGGACACCTCCGTCATCCGGCTATCGAACACGCCCGGTCTTCCGTTCCGTTCCGCTCACTCGCCCCGCCGGCCAAGCCTCCCCCGCTCCTCGATCGGTGTGCCGCCGAGCCACTCCCGCGTGAACGAGATCCATTCGCGCGCCGCGTACGACTGGTAGCGGTCTTTGCGCCAGATGACGCCGAGCTTCCACCAGATCGCCGGCTGTTCGAGCGGGACGACGGCGACGGATTTGCCGGACGCCTGCCGGCAAATCGTCTCGGGCAGCAGCGCCACGCCGAGTCCGGCCGCCACCATCTCGCTGATCAGGTCCCACTGCGAACTTTCGTACACGATCCTCGGCTGGAAGCCGGCCTGCAGGCATTCGTTGATGATCCGGTCGTGCAGCGTGAAATCTTCCCGGAAAAAGACGAAGTTCTCCTGCGCCAGCGCCCCGAGCTTGGCGCTCGGCGCGCCCGCCAGAGCATGCGACGCCGGCACGACCAGATTCAGCCGCTCCTCGGCGAACTGGAACGAATCGAACACGTCGAACGACAGCGGCAGCACGACGACCCCGATATCCAGTACGCCTTCCGCGACGTCCGCTTCGACTTTTTTGGCTCCGTCTTCGAACACCTGCAGCGTCACGTCGGGGTAACGGTCGTGGAACGCCCCGATCACTTTGGGAAAAAAGCTCGATCCGACCATCGGCGGCAGCCCGATCCGGATATGCCCGCGCTTCAGCTCCGCCAGGTCGCCGAGCTGCGCGGACAGGTTCGAGAACGACTGCGTGATCGCTTTGGCCTGTTCCATGACGACCCGGCCGGCGTCGGTCACTTCGACGCGCCGGCCGACCCGGTCGAGCAGCGTCGCGCCCAGTTCCTCTTCGAGCTGCCGGATCGCTTTGCTCACCGCGGGCTGGCTCACGTATAACGATTCGGCGGCCCGGGTGAAGCTTTTGAGCCGTGCCGTTTCCAGAAAATAAGTCAGGTGCCGGATATCCATCTGTTCGCCGCCTTTTCTTTTATCATAACCAAACGTAATGCTTATGATTCTTATTATTCATTTTACGCATGAAAGAAAGAGATGTAAAATTTTCATTATAGAGAAGAGATTACAGAAAGGAGCGTCCCCGTGAAAAAAGTGCTGCTCGTCGCGATTCAGATTACCGGCTTGATGGCGTTCTCCGAGTTGATGAACCGGCTTGCGGCCTGGACGCACCTTCCGCTGCCCGGCAGCATCCTCGGCATTCTCGCCCTGTTCCTGCTGCTGCAGTTCCGGATCGTCAAGCTGGAGTGGATCGAACTCGGCGCCACCTGGCTGCTCGCCGAACTGCTGCTGTTCTTCATCCCTGCCGCCGTCGGCGTCATGAACTATATCCCGCTGCTTGAGCAGGACGGCATGCGTATCCTCGCCGTCGTTGTGCTGAGCACCCTGATCGTCATGACCAGCTCGGGCCTGTTGGCCGGAGCGTTATCGAGAAGAAAGGAGAGCCGCCCTTCATGATCAATCAAGCCGTCACGTACCTCACTGCCACGCTCGTCATTTATTATGCCGCCAAATGGGTCTATCGCAAATATCCGCGCGTCTATCTCTCGCCGCTGCTCATTACGCCGGTGATTCTGGTCGCGGTGCTGCTCTCCACCCATTCCACCTATGCCGAATACAATCAGGGCGGCGCCTGGCTGTCCCGTCTGCTTCAGCCGGCTACCGTCGCGTTTGCCGTTCCGCTGTACAAAAATTTGCAGACGCTCAAAAAGCATGCCGGCGAGATCGTCGCAAGCGTCCTGTTCGGTTCCATTATGGCGATGACGTCGTCCGCGCTGCTGGCGCGCCTGATGCACCTGAACGGCGAACTGGCCAGCAGCCTCGTTCCCCGCTCGGTCACGACTCCGATCGCCATGAACGTCTCGCAGATGATCGGCGGCGTGCCGACGATCACGGCGGTGTTCGTCATCATGACCGGGCTGCTCGGCGCCATGATGGGCCCTTCCGTCGTCAAGCTGCTGCGGATTGAAGGCGATATTGCCCGCGGCGTCCTGTTCGGCACAAGCGCGCACGGAACAGGCACGTCCAAAGCGTTCGAGCTGAATCCGCTCACCGGCACGATCTCCAGCATCTCGATGATTCTCGCCGCGCTGTTCACGCTGCTCGGCGCTCCCATGCTGCTCGGCCTGCTGGGCTGAACGGAACGCGCAGGCCGGGAACAATCGGCTCGCACGTCAAAAACCCCGCTGCTCCATAGATGGAGAGCGGGGGTTTTTTGTCGTTCTTTTCAGAAGTAAAACGTTCGAACGGTTGGAGCAGACGATCTTGTTGGATTAAAAGTCGAAGTTGTCGCTCATACGTTCCATCAGGCGAATCAGGACGGCTGCCGCTTCGGCGCGCGTCGCATTGCCTTTCGGATCGAGCACGCCGTTCGTTTTGCCGAGCAGGATGCCTTCTTCCAGCATGCGGCTGACCGGTTCCGCCGCCCACTTGCCGACTTTGCCGGAATCGCGGAACGCTTCCGTCAACGAGTAATCGGGATCGTTCGCGAACACGTCCGGGTTCAGCCACAGCATGGCGTTCATGAGGATCTTGGCCATTTCTTCGCGTGTGACCGGTTCGTCGGGTTCGAAACTGCCGCCATTGTACCCGTTCACGATGCCTTGTTCGTAAGCGCCCTGGATCGATTCCGTATACCAGCGGTTAGCCGGCGTATCGGCGAAGATCGGAGCGTTTTTGGATTGAATGCCCAGCAGGGTGGCGACCATCTTCGTGAACTGGGCACGGGATATGCCTTCGCGCGGAGCGAAGCTTCCGTCCGGGTTGCCGTCGATGACGCCGAGCGAGGCCAGGCGTTCGATCGCCGGCTGCGCCCAGTATCCGGAAATGTCGTTGAACGTACGCGGTGCGCGTACCGTCAGCGACACGATCCGGCCCGGAGCGTCGATCTCTTCTCCGTCGCCTTCCGTCTCCGGCGTGACCGGGTTCGTCTCCGGCGTAACCGGATTCGGGGTCGGTGCGGGAGGTGCGGCCGGATCGGCCGGCGTAAAGCCTCCGCCTCCGTCGCCTCCTCCGCCCGTTCCCGGCTGCGGTTCAATGCGCGCCGCATAGGCGACCGACGTCGGAGCGCTTTGCACGGTGCCGCGCGTCAATGTCACTTGAACGTTTCCGCCCGCTTCGTCGAGCACGACCGGAACGGCAACGCTCGTCGCGCCCGGTTGAACCTGGGCCCGGCCAATGATCGTCGTGCCGTTCTCGGCATAGACCGTGACGATGTCGCCCGGCTGCACATTCGACACGATGACGCTGCTGCCCGCGCCGCCGTTATTCGTAACCGTAATGCCGACCGCGGCCGGAGCCGGTACGCTCGACGTTTCGGCGCCGTAGGCGACGGTCGTTTTGGCGCTTTCGATGCCGCCTCTCAGAATCGCGACCTGCACGCTGCCTCCGCCCGGAATCAGCGTGACCGGAACTGTCCACGATGCCGGATCGGAGCCGACCGTGATCCGGTCGAGAATCGTCGTGCCGTTGGCCGCGTAGACGATGATCGTGTCGCCGGCCTGAAGGCCGGTCAACGCGACGGCATCGGAGCTGCCCGTGTTGTTCGTAACCGTGATGCTGCCTGCCGCAGGTGCGGCAAGCGTCGTCGGTTCCGCCGTATAGGCCGGAGAAGCCGGCAGGCTTTCCACGCCGCCGCGGGATACGGTCACATTCACCGTACCGCTGTCTTCCGGCAGCGTGACCGGAATCGTCAGGTCGCCCGACGTTTCCGCCGTGACGCGGGCCAGCACGGTCGTGCCGTTGGCCGCGTAGACGGTAATCGTGTCGCCCGCCTGGATGCTGCGGATCGTGACGCTATCCTGCGAGCCGAGATTGTTGACGACCGTAACGTCGCCCGCCGAAGGGGCCGGCAGGTTGGATGGTTCGGCCGTATAGCCTTTCGACGTTTTGGCGCTCTGGATCGTGCCGCGCGTTACGGCGACGCGAACATCGCCCGCTCCCGCGTTCAGCGTGACGCCGATCGTCAGCGTGCCCGCTTCGGTCGCGGTGCCTTGACCGATCACGGTGACGCCGTCCGCCGCGTACACGGTCACGATATCGCCGATCTCCATGCCGGAGACGATGACGGTATCGCTGCTGCCCGTATTGTTCGTGACCGTAATGGCGTTCGCCGGCGGAGCCGGTACGCTGCTAGGTTCGGCGGCATACTCTTTGCTTGTCTTCGCGCTCTGCACGGCGCCGCGTGTAATCGCGACCTGCACGCGGTCGGACGCTGCGTTCAGCGTCACGTTGAGCGTGATCGGTCCGGCCTGCGTCGCCGTCTCCTGACCGAGGATCGTCGTACCGTTTGCCGCATAGACGGTGACGATATCGCCGATCTGCACGTTCGGCACGACGACCGTGTCGCCGCTGCCCGTATTGTTCGTGACGGCGATGCCGGCTTCCGGCGGTGCCGGAACGCTCGACGCTTCGGGCGTGTACCCGACCGTCGTCTTCTCGCTTTGGACCCCGCCGCGTGTAATCGCGACCTGGACTTCGTCCTCCGCTCCGCTCAGCGTTACGTTGACCGTAAGGTCGCCGCTTGCCGTCGCCGTTTCCTGACCGATAATCGTTGTGCCGTTCGCCGCATAGACGGTGACGATGTCGCCGACCTGCACGTTTTTCACAATAACGCTGTCGGTGCTGCCTGTGTCATTGTCGACGGTAATGTTCGCCGCCGGAGGCGCCGGAACGTCCGCCGCTTCCGCTGCATAACCGACCGTCGTCCGGTCGCTCTGGACGCCGCCGCGCGTAATCGCGACGAGAACATCGCCTGCCGCCGTACCGAGCGTCACGTTGACCGTCACACTGCCGTTTGCCGGCGCCGTTGCCTGACCGAGAATCGTCGTGCCGTTCGACGCGTAGACCGTGACGATATCGCCGGCCTGCAAGTTCCGCACGACGACCGTATCGGCATTGCCCGCGTTGTTGTCCACGTCGATACTGCCCGCGGAAGGTGCCGGAACGCTGGACGCTTCCGCCGTGTACGGCGCTGTCGTCTTCGTGCTTTGCGCGTCGCCGCGCGTCAGGGCCACCTGCACTTCGCCCGCCGCCGTACCCAGCGTCACATCGATCGTGAGCGGGCCGTTTGCGGTCGCTTTTTCCTGACCAAGGATCGTCGTGCCGTCCGCCGCGTAGACCGTAACAAGGTCTCCGCTCAGCACGTTTTGCACGACGACGCGGTCATCGCTGCCCGCATTGTTCTCGACCGCGATATCCGCCGCCGGAGGAGCCGGAACGCTTGGCGCCGCGGCTGCCGAGTAATCGAACGGCGTTTTCGCGCTTTCCAGACCGTTTCTTACGATCGAGACCCGGACCTGTCCGGCCGTGTCCGCAAGCGCGACCGGAATCGCGAGGATCGCGGAGCCCGCCGTGCCCTGCCCGATCAGGTTCGTGCCGGTGAAATCGTAGACCAGCACCCGATCGCCCGGCGTCAGCTGATCCACCGTTACCGTATCGTTCGTCGTGCCCGGGGCGTTGACGACCGCGATCGCCGCAACGCCTGGAGCATCCGGAGTCTCGGCGGCATAAGCCACCGTAACCGGTGCGCTGGTATCGCCGCCTCTGTCGACGACGATCTGGAGCGTGCCTCCTTCAGGCGAGAACACCACTTCGTCAACGGTCGCCGTTCCGTCCGAACCGGCCGGTTCCGACGTCCGGGTACCGCCTGCGCCGTCCGTTACCGTAATCGTGTCTCCTTCTTGCAGACCGTTCACGGTAACCGTGCCCGCTGCAGGATCGGTCGCAATCTGTCCGAGCGTCGGCGCTTCTACCGGACCGCTTGGAGCGGGACCGTAATTGACCGTCACCGGCGCGCTGAGCTGGCCGGCTCGCTCCAGCACCGCTTCGAACGTTCCGCCCGACGGATTGAGCGCTCCGTCAGGAATCGCGATATTTACGCTTCCTCCCGAAGTCACGGTACCGCGGGCAATTTCTCCGCTGCCGCCGCTCAGGATGACCGTGTCGCCGACGATCAGATCGTTGTCGGAGACGGCGGCCAGACCCGAGCCGTAGACGGTAGTCGTCACGGTAAAGCTCGCCGGATCAAGCGCCGGAACGTCTTCCGCCGCGTAGTTTTTCGGCTGCGGCAGACTTTCCAGACCGTCCCGGGTAATCGTGACGTTCACCGTGCCGGTTCCCGCCGACAATGTGACCGGAATCTCGACGGAATTCGTGCCGGCCGTCGCCTGGCCGAGCAGCGTCGTGCCGTTGGCCGCGTAGACTCTGACGATATCGCCGGACTGCACGTCCTCAACGCGGACACTGTCCGCCGTACCCGGATTGTTGATCGCCGAAATATCGGCTGCGTCCGGCGCGTCCGGTCTGACCGGAGTCGGCGGAGTCGGTTCCGCCGCATAGTTCACCGGTGCGGACAGGTCGCTTCGAACGCCATCGCGTTCGATGGATACGCGAACCGTGCCGGCCGCTTCGCCGAGCGCGACGATTACGGTCGCGCTCGCGCCGGTCGACGTATGCTGACCGAGCAGCGTCGTGCCGTCCGCCGCATAGACGCGGACGATGTCGCCGGATTGGACGTCTGCCACGACGACGCTATCCGCTGTTGTGCCGGCGGCGTTCGTCACCTGAACATCGCCGACTGCCGGAGCATCCGGCGCAGGTACGGCCGGCATCTCGGCCGCGTAGCCGATCTGTGCGGAGAGCGCGCTCTCCTGGCCGCTGCGCTCGATCGTGACCCGGACGGTGCCGGCCGGCGCGCCCAGCGCGACCGCAACGGTCGCGCTTGTGCCCGTCGAAGCATGCTGCCCGAGCAGCGTCGTGCCGTTCGCCGCATAGACGCGGACGATGTCGCCGGATTGGACACCCGTGACGACGACCGTATCAGAGATCGTGCCCGGGTCGTTCGTGACGGTGACGTTATTGGCGGCAGGTGCCTGAGGCGCTGCCGGTTCGGCCGCATAGGCGACCGCGCCGGACAGGGCGCTCAACTGGCCGCTGCGCTCGATGCTGACGCGAACCGTGCCCGCCGGTGCGCCCAGCGCGACGGGAACCGTCGTGCTCGTGCCCGTCGACGTATGCTGGCCGAGCAGCGTCGTGCCGTCCGCCGCATAGACGCGGACGATATCGCCGGATTGAATACCGGCGACGACGACGCTATCGGACAGCGTGCCCACATTGTTCGTGGCCGTCACGCTGCCGACAGCCGGTGCGTCCGGAGCCGCCGGTTCGGCGGCGTAGTTCACCGCGGCCGACAGCGCGCTCTGCACGCCGCCGCGCTCGATGCTGACCCGCACGGTGCCGGCCGGCGCGCTCAGCGCGACGGCGACGGTCGTGCTCGTGCCCGTCGAAGCATGCTGCCCAAGCAGCGTCGTGCCGTTCGCCGCGTAGACGCGGACGATGTCGCCGGACCGGATATCCGCGACGACGACCGTATCGGCCGAAGTGCCGACGTTGTTCGTCACCGTTACGCTGCCCGCAGCCGGAGCCGCCGGAGGTTCCGGCGTCGGCTCGGCGCTGTAAGGCACCGGCGTCGACAGCGGTCCTTCCGCGCCGCCGCGCTCGATCGTCACTCTCACGCTGCCGCCTCCCGGCGTCAATTCCACCGGAATGGTGACGGTCGTGCCCGACGAAGTGAGCTGGCCGAGCAGGACCGAACCGTCTTCGTTATAGACGCGAACGAGGTCGAATGCCTGCACGCCTTCCACGATCACGACCCGATCCGACGTCGTGCCGGCCGCGTTCGTAACCGTAATATTGCTTGCCGCAGGCGGCTCGGGCAAAGGTTCGGCGCCGTAAGTGACGGCGACCGATCTTGCGCTCTGCGCTCCGCCGCGTTCGATCGTAACCGTAACGGTGCCTCCCGCGCTCTGCAGCGCGGACGGGATCGTCACGCTTGATCCGGTCGCCGAAGCCTGACCGATCGCGACCGATCCGCCGCCTTCGAAGACCCGGACAAGATCGCCCGCCTGGACGTTCGTCACGGTCACCGTGTCCGAAGCCTCGCCGGTCTCGTTCGTCACTTCAATGCTGGCTGCCGCAGGCGCCGCCGGCGCCTGGGCCGCTTCCGCCCCGTAAGCGACCGTCGTCCGCGCGCTTTCGAATCCGCCGCGCTCGACCGTCACTTCCACGCTTCCGCCGGAAGCGGTCAGCGCGACCGGAACGATCACTTCGGTACCGGAAGCGGTACGCTCGCCGAGCTCGGTGCCGCTTCCCGCCGCGTATACTCTCACGATGTCGCCGGATTGAACGCCCAGCAGCGTGACGGTATCCGAAGCGGTTCCCGGCGCGTTGACGACCGAAATATCGGCCGCCGCCGGAGCCGGAGTCACTACCGGTTCCGCCGCGTAAGGCTTGAGCGTGCCGGCGCTTTGGACGCCGCCGCGCACGATGTTAACGCGCACGCTGCCCGCCGCAGCCGAGAGCTGCACCGGTACGACCGCGCTTGTGCCCGAAGCTGTCGCTTCGCCGAGCAGAACCGCGCCGTTCGGCGTGTACACGCGGACGCGGTCTCCGCCAAAGACGCCCGTCACGGTCACCGTGTCGCTGGACGTGCCCGCGGCATTGTTCACCGCGATATTGCCGGCAGCCGGTGCCGCGACCGAAGTCGCCTGCGCCGGATAGGCGACGGCGAGCGGTCCGCTGACGGAACCTTCGCGCAGCACGTTCAGCTTGAGCGTGCTCGCGTACGATTTCAGTCTCAGCGTCCGCAGAACCGCGACGCCGGAATTATTCGCGTCGGCCGTGCCGATGCTTGTGTCTTCGTCATCGAAGAATTCGACCACGTCTTCGGCTTCGAGGCCGGTAACGGTCACTTCGTCTTCGTCCGCAGGATCGGTCGAACGCAGAATCGATACCTGCGCCGCAGCCGGTACTTCCGGCTGGTTCGGATCGTAAGCCGCGTACGTCTGAGGCGTCCGTGCGCTTTCTTCTCCGCCGCGGACGATCGAGACTTGAACGGTACCTGCGCTTGCGTCTGCCAGATCGACGAGCACCGTGACGCTGCCGTCCGCCGCCGCGGTCGCGCGGCCAATTTCCGTGCCGGCCGTATTGTAGACGATCACAACATCTCCGGTCTCCACGTTATCGACGACGACCGGATCGGTGCCGCCCTGGTCGTTCGTGACCGTAATGTCCGCCGCAGCCGGCCCTTGAGCCGGTGCCGCGGCTTCGGCCGCGTAAGTCACGCCAGAAGCCTGGCCGGTCACGCCTCTGCGTTCCAGAGCCACCTGAACGGTGCCTCCCGTCGGCAGCAGCGTCACCGGAATAATGAACATTCCGTTGACGTAGGCGTCGCTTCTGCCCAATTCGTTCAGGCTCTCGTCATAGGCGACGTACACATCGCCCGCCTCGTAATCGCCTACCGCGACAGCAACCTCCACCGTATCCCGCGCTCCCGCGTTGTTCGTCGCGGTCACGTTGGCCGCATCCACGGCCGGCACGGCTTCGGCTTCGATCGTAAAGGCGATGCCGACGCTTTCGATGCCGTCGCGTACGCGAATCAGCGTCAACGTCTCGCCTTCCGGCGCAAATTCAACATTGAACACGGTCGGATTCCCCGTGTACGGCTGCGTCGTCAGCAGCACGCCGTTCGCCCGGTAGACGCGTACCGATTCGCCGGCATTCAGGCCGCTGACGCTCATCGCGTCGACGTCGCCGGTCGTATTCGTTGCCGAGACGGCATTCTGTTCGATCGGCTCGATCGTCTCCGCTTCATAAGTGACCGGAACGTAGGCGCTGAACAATCCGCCGCGTTCGACCCGGACCAGCAGGCTTCCGCCCGCCGGCGCGAGATTCCCCGGAATGCTCACCGTTACGATCGCTCCGTTCGACGGGCTGCTGCCGATCTCCGTATACGAAGAATCGTAGACGTGAACGATCTCGCCCGCCGTCACTCCCGTGACGGTGACCGTATCGAGCAGACCGCCCGTATTGGATACGTTCGATACCGCAATCTCCGCCGCGGCCGGTGCCGGAACGACTTCCGCCGCATAAGGCACGCCCGTAACCGGGCCGGTAATCGTATTGCGCGTGATCGTCACCCGCACGATCCCGCCCGCGCTTCGCAGAGCGGCCGGAATTTGAACCGATGCCGCGCCGGTCGCGACCGTTCCCGTGCCGAGCAGATCGGCGCCTTCGTATACGTTGATGACGTCTCCCGGTTCAAGCCCGGACACCGTCACCGTATCGGCGGACGTTCCTGCCGCATTGACGACCGTAATGCCGGAAGCTTCCGGCGCCGGAACGACTTCGCCTCCGTACGGCACCTGCGTACCGGCGCTTTCCAGCGCATTGCGAACGATCGTGACGCGCACGACGCCGCCGCCCGGAACGAGCGTAACGTTAGCCGACGCGGACGTTCCCGAGACGTCGGCTCTGCCGAGCTCCGTCGTTCCGTCCGCATTGTAGACGCGAATCTGGTCGCCCGCATTCAATCCGCTGACCGCGACCGTATCGCCGCTGCCGGAATTGTTGCGGACCGCAATCGTCCCTGCCGCCGGAGGCGGCACGACTTCGGCGCTATAGGACACGCGGGTCGGCGCGCTGGACAAGCCGCCCGTTCCGTCGGTGCTGTAGCGGATAATCGCCGCCGTGACGTACCCGCCGGCCGGAGCCAGGGCGATCAGGGCGGACGCTTCCCCTCCCTGCGCCGCAACCCGCTTGCGGTCGATTTCGACGTCGGCCGCGTTATAGCTGACAATTTCCGCGTAATCGTTGGACGCAAGGCCCTGAACGGTTACGCGATCCGCGGCCGTGTCCGCGTTGTTCAAGACCGCGATTTGGCCGACTTCCGGAGCCGGAACGGTCTCGGCGCTGTAATTCGCCGTCGTCGCGGAACTGACGATCGTGTTGCGCGTAATTGTGACGGTCACGTACCCGCCGGCCGGAGCCAGCGGCAGCGCCGCCTGCGCGGACGTGCCGGCGGCGATCGCCGTTTGCGTCTCGATCAGCGCACTGCCGGCCGAGTAGCTGCGGACCGTGATGGAATCACCGTTCGTCAAATTGTCCACTTTGACAGAGTCGCTGCCCGTGCCGGCCAGGTTCGCGACGATGATGTCCGCGACCGCCGGAGCGTTAACGACTTCCGAAGGGTAATTGACGCGCGTCGCTTCGCTGGTCAGGCCGCCGCGCGTAATCGTGACGGCGATCGTGCCGCCGGCCGGAATGAGCGCCAGATTAACGACCGCGGACGCACTGCCCGCAGAACCGCTTGCCGAACCGGTCCCGATTTGGGACAGGGTTCCGTCTTCGCTCACGCTGAAGATCGTGACCGTGTCGTTATTGTTGAGGTTCGAGATCGTGACCGTATCGGCATTGCCCGTATTGTTCGCCGGTACGATGCTGTCCATGCTCGGCGGCGTGACCGGTTCCGGGCCGTACGTGACGGCGATCGGAGCGCTTGCGCCGGAGCCTGGCGGCGTGAAGACGAAGCTGAGCGTGCTTCCGCCCGGAACGAGCGTGACAGGAAGGATCAGGGTGCCGTTCGCGCCTACCGTGCCGGCGTTCAGCGCCGTGCCCGTGCCGTCGGCTTGCGGATAGACGGTCACCGCCGTGCCGGCCGTCATGCCCGTAAGCGTAAACGTATCGGAATTGCCTTCCGCGTTCACCACGGAGACCGAACCGGCAAAGTTCGGAATTTCGGCAGGGTACGTCACGGTCGTCGTCGTACTCTCGACGCCGTTGCGGACGATGCTGACACTGAGCGTGCCTCCGGCTCCGTTTAACGTCACATTGGTCGAAGCCGTCATTCCCGCTGCCGGGACTTCTGCCGTTCTTGTGCCGTTTTGGTAAATGCGAATCGAATCGCCGGCCTGCAAAGCATCGACCCGGACCGTATCCGCGGTCGGATTCGCATTATTCGTTACCGTAATCGTAGCGGGCGGCGGCGGCGCCACGTATTCCGCATTGTAGGCTACGGTTGTTTTGGCGCTCTCAATCGTATTGCGCACGATGCTGACCCGGACGTTTCCGCCCGCGGGCGCAAGCGTCCGTCCGGTCAGCGACGCCGAGTAGGCGCCGCCCGAACCGACGGCGGAAGCTTCGCCGATCAAGGTCGTGCCGTCGGCTTCATAGACGCGAACCTTGTCGCCGGCCTGCAGGCCCGTGACCGCGATCGAATCGCTGCCGGCCGTATTGTTCGTGACGGTCACCGTATTGAGCGCGGGAGCCGCGACCGTCTCGGTGCTGTAAGCGGCCGCGGTGCGCGCGCTGACGACGCCGTGGCGCTGGATCGCCACGTAGACGGTGCCGCCTGCCGGCGTCAACGTAACCGCGGCCGAAGCGCTGGCGGAAGAACCGCCGGCGACGGCCGTTGCGCGGCCGAGTTCCGTCGTTGCGTCAGCCGAAGCGTAGACGAGAATTTCGTCTCCGGCTTCCAGGCCGCTGACGCTCACGCGGTCGGCGTCGCCGGAATTGTTGGTCGGCGTAATCTGCGACGTGAGCGGCGCATCGACTTTCTCCGGATCGTACAGCAGCGTAAGCTTCGGTCCTGCGATCGTGTTGCGCAAAATGTTGAGCGTCACGCTGCCGCCGTTCGGGAGCAGCGCCGCCGGAAGATCGATGCTTCCGTTACTTCCGACCGGAGGCGAAGTGATCGGGGTGCCGGTGCCGACCGCGAGCACGATACGGTCGCCTTCCTGCAGACCGGTCACGGTCACGACGTCGCTGTCGT
>NZ_VPFK02000013.1:72321-89358 GCF_008634075.2 Saccharibacillus sp. WB 17
GGCGTCAGCGCCACGGTTCCCTGGGCGATGCCGCCCGAGTTCGCCGTCAGCGAATTCAGCAGCGTGCCGTCCGTCGCGTAGACGCGGACGATGTCGCCCGTCGTCAGTCCCGTGACCCGCACCTGGTCGGAATTGCCCGAACCGTTCGTGAGCGCCACAAGATTCGACGTCAGAGCGGCTACGACTTCCGGCAGGTAAGGCACGAGCGTGCGGACGCTTTCGACGTCGCTGCGTACCCGCGAGACGTAGACGATGCCGCCGAGCGGCGTCAGCGTCGTCGGCACGACGACCGAAGTCTGGCCTGCTGCGACCGGAGAAGACGTCGCGAGCGGCGTCGTGCCTGTCAACGACGTATACAAGCGAACGGAATCGCCGGGATTCAGGTCGTTAACCGTCACGCTGTCGGCATTGCCCGACTGGTTGGACACGTAGACGGAAGTCAGCAGAACCGGAGGCACGATTTCGGCCAGATAGATGACCGGAAGTCTAAGGCTTTCCACCCCGCCGCGCGTCTGGCTGATGCTGACGGTTCCGCCGGCCGGATTGAGCGCGACCGGAACGGTCAGCGTACCGTCCGACTGGGCGGTCAGTTGAGTCCGAAGCGAGGCATCGGGATTGTAGATTTTGACGACGTCGCCGGCCTTGACGGCGCCGAGCGTAACGGTGTCGGCATCGCCGGGATTGTTGACGACTTCGATCCCGCCGAGAGACAGGCTCAACGCGCCGATAGACAGCCCGATCAATTGCGTTTCGCTTGGCGTCGTGTTGATGACGGTGAGGGTAAGACCGTAGAGCCGGACTTCAAAATTATAATTGCCGGATACGGGCATCGTTTTCTGTTTGAGCGAGAGAATCGAAGTGGATTGCAGAAGCGTGAGGCTCAGCCCGCTAATTCGCACCCGCTGGCCGCCATCCAAAATCTGCGAAGGAGTCAGATTTACGCCGTTGATCTGGTCCGACGTGGTCGCTTTGAGGCCCGTCGGGAGATGGAAATCGACGGCGCCCAGATTCAGGTTCAATACCGCGTTGTTCGTATACGCCAGATTGATATCGGTCGTATCGCCGGCTACGGCGTTGGGCACCGAAGTCGTGACGCTAAGCGTCCCCGCCGCCAAAGCACGTCCCGGCCCCACCGGGAACATGGCGATGACCATGACGACGGCCAGCAGTCCGCTGATCCAAGATCTCCAAGTCCTTTGCTGCGTCCCTTTTTCCATTTGCGCATCCGCACCCTCTCTGTTTCTGTCTCTGTTGTTGCGACTAAACGACGACGAGCTTTGGGAAGTCCGGCGGATCGGTGCCTTTTCCCAAATAAAAATCTCTTTGGAACTTTTATACATCATTATGCTTGAATTTTCCATATCAAGTTAGAGAAAGGGGAATTTTTGACTAGTCTGTTCGAAAAAACGACAAAAAAAGAACCTTCCAAAGTAGGAAGGTTCTTCTGTTTCACGCCGTATCGATCAGGGTATAAGCACAATCTTCGGCGGATCAGCCGATGCCCCGGTTGAACACTCTCGCGATCGCCTGGGCCCGATCGCTTACACTCATCTTGTTGAAAATGTTCGTCAAATGGTTTTTGACCGTATGCTCGCTGATGAACAGCTTGGCGGCGATGTCTTTGTTGCTCGACGCGCGCACGACGAGCTCCAGCACTTCTTTTTCCCGCTTGGACAGCCCGAATTCCTTGACGATCGCGTCGATGCCGCGTTCTTCGGCTTCGGCGGGATTGAAAGCGGCCGTCGAACCGTCCGACAGTACGACTTCGCTCTGCACCGTATGGCGAACCGCCATGAACTTGCGGAAATGGTTGAACAGTTCCGGCGAGACGCCCGTCAGATGCAGGCGGCCCGCCGTTTCTTCGTCGAGCGCCGCGAAGTACAGCGCGGTGCGCAGCAGTTGGGCCAGCCGGGAATAGGAAAAATTTCCCGTTTGGCCTTCCGAGTCGACCATGGCGCGATACTCTTTGAGCACCGCCAGCTCGTCGGGGAACGCTTCGCCCAATTCGCGCCGCGCGGCATCGTCCAGCACCGACAGCATGCTTGTCCGCTGCAGGAAAGTCGCTTCCTCGGGCTTGATGCCGCCGTAGCGGGCGTACTCGTCGACCAGTCTCAGCGACAGGTCGGACACTTTGCCCTGATCGCTTTCGCCAAGCTTGGCCGAAGCGTGCATCAGGCGCAGGAAGCGTTCGTTCTGCAGGCCGAGCTGCCGCTGGTCGTGTACCGACTGCAGGATGATGCTGCCCATCGTGGCGAGCGCCAGCAGCACTTCGCGGCATTCTTCCGCTTCCTGCTCGCTGCCGAGCGACACGGCCAGAACGCCGCGCGTCTTGCCCGCGTACACGATCGGGTATTCGATCATGAGCTGGCCTTCTTCGGTCTGCGACAGTTCGAAGCCCGGCGAATGCGCCGGATTCTCGCGCAGAATGCGCTTGGCGACGTCGCGCGCATACTGCTCGGCGAAATCGTTGGCGATGCCGCGGGAGACGATCTGCACTTTTTGCCCATTGGAGCTTTCGTGCACGATGATCGCCGACGAAGGATTCCAGACGAGGCTGAGGCTCATGTCGACGAGCATGAACATGATCCGCTGGGTATTCTGGGCGGAGATCATGAAGCGGGTCACTTCCATCAGCGGACGAAGGCGCTGGATCTGGCGTTCCATGCGCGCTTCGATCGTGCCGCTGGCGATATATTCGCCGACGAGCGCAATCAGGATGTCTTCGAATTCGCGCAGCAGCGAATCGACCTGCACCTTGTCTTTGTCCACGATGAACAGAATGCCGAGCTGCTCGCCGCCTACGCGGACAGGAAAGCAGCGCAGCCCGTAGAATTCGGCGCCCAGCCGCTGCTTGAGAAAGAACGAGCGCGGGTCCCGCTGGATATCGGTCCACTGCATCGGACTGTCGCTCAGCGCGGCCTGGCCGAGAAAGCCTTCGCCTTCGCGGAACTCGGCGTCCTGCAGCGCGGCGGCGCCTTCGCCCGCGATCCGGTTGATCCGGTATTCGCCGGGACCGATCTTCTCGGCATAGCCCATCAAGCCGGACGCGCCGCTGACTTCCATGAACTGTTCGAACGTCTGGCTGACCGAAGAACGGTCCCGCCGCGCCACGGACAGCACGCCGCGCAGTTCGGCGAGGCGATCGCGCACGTACGTCTCGCGGTACGCGGAGCGCAGGATGCGTTCGGCCGTCTCCGCCAGCTTCCCGATCTTCTCGCGCCAGATGTCGGCTTCTTCGCTCGACAGCTCTTCCGCTTCCAGCACGAGATCGAGCAGCAGCTTGCGTCCTTCGTCGTACAGGCCGCTGCGGGTTACTTCTTCTTCCAGCATCGCTTTGGTGCCGGACTGGATCAGCACGCCGGCCACGACGTAGTGGACCGCTTCTCCGGCCGGCGACCGGAAAGGCGCGATGATGAACTTCACGCCCGGCAGCCACAGATCGCACAGCGCCGGCTTGGTCAGCCCCGCGTAATGGCGGACTTCCTGCCAGAAGCGTTCGCGCGTTTCCCCTTCCGATTCGACCAATTTTTCAAAAAAAGGATGGTAGGAAGAAGGCTTGACGAGCGGCCGCCCTTCCCCGTCCACGATCAAAATGGAAAGATTCGTAAATTCGGCATAGGTATGTTGGATTTCTTCGACGGTTTTCCTGACGTCCATTGCCCAGCTTTTCTCGATCATATTAATGGATCTCCACTTCATTTTGAGTATAAGGGGTTTTGTACGAATAGATAGCCATGTTCCCTTCACCTCTTTTATCCAGGATGGAGATTGCGGCCAAGCGGTTTAGTACGACTTCCAGCGGCTCTACGCCGCGTCCGAGTTTCTTGGCGAGCCCCTTTGCGGTTTCATAGGCGTAAGGGTTGTTTTCAAAAAACACGGTGCACTCCATCTGCAGTTTCAACAACTCCTGATCCGAAATCGTCATCTTTCTCATGTGCCCCCTATATCAGCCTAACATACGGTCTGTCCCTGATATTATCGACGATATGGGGAGCCGACATGCGGCCGCCCGGGGATTTCGTGATCTGGAGATACTGATAGCTTCCGTCTACCCAGGTGCGGATGACCCCGTTCGAAGCCCGTTCGAGGAAGGAAGACGTCTCCAATCCGATTTCCGTAAAATTGCTCTGGCAGAGAACCGTAATGCCGGCCGCCCTGCAGCGGGCCATCTCGTCGGCGAAATTCCGTTTGACAAATTCGCGTCCCCGCTCGGAAATGATCGTGTTGAGGTCATAGTGGATAAACCAGCGTTTGCCCAGCACCATCGATTCGCGGAAATACGGATTGATCGCTTCATACACTTTTTTCTGATATTCCTCGTTCGAGAGACGGTCGACGTACACGATCCGGTTCTCGTACTCGGGCGCGACTTTGCGGTGATAATGATCGATGAAAAAGACCCGTTCTTCCAGCGCCGCTTCCTTCAGCGATACCCCGAACAGTGCCAGCATCTGCTCCAGCGTCTCGACCGAACTCAGCCCCGACAGCATGAACAGCACGCAGTCGCCTTGTCTCAATCGTTCCGCATGGATCGAATTCATCAGGTAGTTGTAGTTGGCTTTGCTGTTGCTGTCGAGCATGAATGCGCTTCCCTGGGGGATTCCGCCCATCATCAGCTCGTCCAGCGATTCGATTCCCGTGCTCAACCGGTCCACGCCGTCGTTCAGAATCTTGTCTTCGACCATCGACAGCGCGGGCAGGATACGAATGCCGTCTTTCAAAAAGCGGTAGTGGTGTTCGCCTTCCACGATGCACGTGCCGCGCATCTTGAGGATTTCGATCGTGCGCTTGCGGTATTTTTCGAGATGTTCCCTCAGCGACAAGCGGATAATGCCGTCGCATACGTAGTTTTCGAAAGGGGTCGAGCGTCCTTCCGTTTCTCCGTATTCTCTGAGGAAAAAAGCGGTGAGGTCGAACTTGCGCATAATGTTGCGGATGGAATAGATCTGGTCGCGCCCGTCGGTCTGGTCGCCGCCCAGTTTGCGGAACAGGCTGATGCTGTCGATGACGACGCGCTTGCAGTCGATCTCGCGGATAAGCTGTTCGAACAGCCCGTCCGTGCGCATCATCTGGTCCAGCAGCACGTCCGGTTCCAGACAGATGATCCGCAGCTTGTTCTGTCTCTCAAGCTCTCGCAGATCCCAGCCGAACCCCGACATGTCGCGGTAAATTTGCTCCGGAAGTTCTTCGAACGTAATATAAATGCCGGACTCTCCGTACTGCCTGGCTCCCTCCAGCAAAAACTGAATCCCGAGCGTCGTCTTGCCCGTGCCCGGATTGCCTTCGAGGATGATGGTGGTCCCCCTTGGAACACCGCCTCCAAGCAGTTCGTCAAGCCCCGGAACCCCTGTGTGTACGATATCCTGAATTAGTCCCGTCTCTTGCATAAGTTCCGTCGCCCCCTCTTGAATCGATGTGTGCGTTACGCCCGATTCGTTATATTGGGAATAGGAAATTCCTCTTATCTTGATCTTACCCGATAATAATAAAGTTTGAAATAGCTTTTCCATTTTTTCCATAGTGCTGTAAATCTCGTTTCACGCCCGCTGCAAAAGGGTAGCCGGCAAGCGCCGGAGGCCTTCAGGGCCGCGCCGAAGATCAAAATGCCGGATCAAGCATCCGACCAAGCGGCAGATCAAGCGGTCGATCACCGATACTCGTCGTATGCGGTGAACCGGGGCGTTCCGGCCTGCAGCACGCCGTTTGCGTACGTATACACAAGCTTGAGATCGCCGATAAATTCGGAAGACCCGACCTGCACGCCCGCCGTCGCGGTCAGACGCCCGTCCTCGACCGCGTAGCGTACGACCCCGCCAAAAGTCGGAGCCTCCCCCGGATTGCCGCGATCCGTCAGCAGCCGCTGCGCCGCGATGGCGGTGGACTGCCCGCCCGTCTCGACGAAGACGCTCCCGTCCGGACGGAAGCCCGCCCGGGTCTGCTTGCGCATCGACACGAGGGCGTCTTCGAGCGCAACCGGCTCAAGCTCAGCCGTATAGACGAACGCTTCGTTGACGTACAGCCCGGTGCCGTAGCCCTGCGTCAGCAGGATAACAACGTCCGCAGCCGGGCCGCCCGTAAGCGGCGCCGCAGCGAATTCCGGCGGATAAGGGCTATCCGGCCCGAGCGTCTTGCCCGGCACGCCGACGACGCGATCGCCGCTGCGCAGCATCAGGCCGTCCCACATGCCGTTCAAGGCGGCCGTGCCGGTCACCGCCAGCTTGCCGTCCGCGGACTTCGCGATCTCGCCTGTCCGGCTGTCGACGTTGAGCACGCGCTGCACGGAATCGTAGTCCATGTCCTGGTCGAACAGTTCTCCGGCGAGGCTGAGCGGGATCATGACCTGTCCTTCGACGAATCTCGGGGAAGCTTCGGTCACGACTTCGGTCCCGTTTCGGTACACTTTGATGGAAGCGGCGGCGGACGCGGTCAGCGCCGCAGCCGCGACGGACAGGCAGACCAAGACAGAGACGGCAAGGCGGCGTGTTCTTTTCATATTGGAGGTCCTCATTTCGTTCCCGAAGGATATATGGAGTGGAAGGCGCTGTTCGCGAAGCGCCGAGAATGTTCAAGAGTTCACATAGCGGGTCAGGTTCAAGCGACGGGGATGCCCGTGCGCGGAGTCGGTGTGATCGATCGTTGTTGTCAATCGGGAAAAACCCTGCTCTTCTAGCTTAAGACATCCTGAGGATATTTCCAGAAAAAAAGTTGTAACCTTATATTACGGTTCGATGACAAAAGCCCCTTTCCTCCCGGAAAGGGGCAAAAAGAGGTCCAAATTCCTACTTCGCAGGCGTCGTCTTCCAAAAAGTCCGTCCGAACACAAATCCCGCCGCTCCGAGCAGCAGAATCGACAGTCCGGCCGCCGCGAATACGGGGCCCGGTCCGAACCGCTGCACCAACAGCCCGCCAAGCGGCGGAGCCGCGAGCATGACCGCGCTCAGCAGCGTGCTCTGGATGCCGAAGACGCGGCCGGTCATATTAGCCGGCGTCTGGGTCTGAAGCGCATGGTTGAACGTGACCATGAACAGCCCGTTGCCCGCTCCGAGCAGCAGCCCGAGGCCGAGCAGCGCGGCGGTCGAAGCGCCGGTCGGCAGCAGGCCGAGCAGCAGGATCGACAGTCCGATCAGGACATAGCTCCCGCCGAGCTTGAGCCCGTACCCGCTGCGCCGCAGCGGCCGGAAGCGCATATTGGCCGCGGCCGCAGCGGCCGCCGACACGCCGGAAGCGGCCAGCAGCCAGCCGATCGCCGTCTCGCGGTCCGGCGCGATCGCGCGAAACAGGCTGATGAACTGGAAGTCGATCATCTGCACGACGAGCATGCCGCACAGCGCAAATGCCATCGCGCGCAGCAGCGGCGGCGTGCGGCGGATCAACGCCCAGCCTTCCCGCCATTCGCGGCGGAAGTTCGAACCGCTCTTGGCCTTCGCCTGCCCGGCAGGTTCCGGACCCCGATCGGCCTCCCGGGGAACGGTCTTCAAAATGCCGTACGACAGCAGCCGCGCCCCGGCATTGATCAGCATGCATGCCTGCGGCGACAGCAGCGACAGCACGGCCGCTCCGGCAAGCGGCCCGGCGATCCGCGACAGTTGGCTGGCCAGGCCGTTGAGCGAGGAAGCGTCGATCAGACGCTCCTCGTCGACGACGCGGCGGGTCAGCGCCTGCTGCGCCGGCACGTTGAATACGCCAAGCGCGGCCCGCAGCGCCAGCAGCGGAAACAATCCGTACAGGTTCGGGACGAACAATATGCCCAGCGTAGCCAGCGCCGTGAGCACGTCGCACAGGCGCATCAGCGCGAGCCGGTTCCAGCGGTCGGCGGCCGTTCCCGCTGCCGTGCCGAGCAGCATGCCCGGCAGCGCCATACAGACGGGCACCAGCGCGATCTCCAGCGGGCTCGCCTGCCAGCGGTAGCCGATCAGTACCTGGATCGCGATCACGTCGAACCAGTCGCCGAATACGGAAATGCCGTACGCCGCGAACGTCCGGCCAAAGACCGGATGCCGGAGCAGCGAAGACCGGCGGGCGCCCGCGGCCTCGCTGTTTGCCTTGCGACCGCTTTCCGCGCCTCTTGCCGGGACCGGGCGGCCCTGTCTTGCTTCTTGCCTCTTCTTGTTCTCCATTCCTCGTTCTTCCTCTCCCGGCGATTCCGAAGAACCGCCTCCGTCGTTAAGCACGGATTCAGTCTAGCCGGGAAATGTCAGAGGTTTATCAGAGGGACTCTTCCAGCCGGTCCAAATAACCGAGAATGCGTTCGCCGAGCCGGTCCTGCCATTCGTCCAGACCGAACTGCGCGTATTCCGCCTGCAGCTTGTTCGCGTAGCGGCGCCCGGCCTCCCCGCCTGGCGCATGCCGGTCCAGCACGCCGACCAGCCTGCGCAGCGCGAGCAGCCGATGCGGCACGAAGCCCGACCGCGCAAGCGTGTCCAGCCCTTCGCGGATCAGCGCCTCGCCTGCCGCGGCGCTGCCCGCAAGCAGCAGCCGGGCTCCTTCGAGCAGCCGGTAGCCGGCCAGCTCGCGCAAATAAGGCTCGCGTTCGAGCAGCCGGGCCGCTTCCGCGGACTGCCGCTCCGCAAGGGCCGGATCGCCCTGCATCAGCCGGACGTACAACGCGCTGATCTCGATCGGGACGACGAATCCGTCCAGAGCCTGTTCCCGCGACACGCGGCGGGCGGTATCCAGCGTGGACAGCGCTTCGCCGATCCGTCCTTCCTCCGCGTACAGGTCGGCGATGTTCAGAATCTCCATCTCCCGGTGCCCTTCGGGCGGCAGGGCGCGCAGCCGAAGCGCGCGTTCGCATACGGCCGACTTGGGCTCCGGCGTATCGACGACCAGATAGAACAGCAGCAGCCAATAGATCCGCTCGCGGATCGGCGCAGCTTCGTGCGTCACGAACCAGCGCAGGTCCCCTTCGACGAAATGCACGTACAAGGCGTAGAACGCGTCCAGCTCGAAGCCGAGCGATTCCCGCTGCGCCGCCAACGCGAGCAGCGCCCGGCCCTGTCCCAGACGGTGATACCGCGCGAAGATGCCGTTCATCGCTTCCTGCACCGCCGGATCGCGCAGCGACAGTGCGTCGGCGCCTACAGGCGACGGACTCAGCGCCAGGCTGTACCCGATGCCGCGAATCGTCTCGATCGACGGCCCGCCCGCCGCTTTGAGCTTTTTGCGCAGCCGGTAGACGTGATCGTCCACCGTGCGGTCGACCGGGTATTCGCCCGGCCAGACCCGGTCCAGCAGTTGGTCGCGGCTGAACACCCGGTTGACGTTGTCGTGCAAAAAGCGCAGCAGCGCATACTCTTTGGCCAGCAGCTTCATGTTCCTTCCGCCGCATGCGGCTTCCATCCGCTCGTCGTCAAAACTAATCACCGCCACATCCGTGCCTCCTTCCGGCTCCGGCCCGCTATGCCGCGTCCTCCGTACGGAGACGCGCGGGCCTCGCCTTTTTTCCCATGCCGCCATTATACGCCATGCCCCGCCGATCCATCCATGCCGGACTGATCTTGCGCCGGGCCCTTTTTTGATACGCAAAAAGCGCCCGGCCCGCCTTCGCAGGCGAAACCGGACGCTTGAAGCCGGACATTAACGACATTTCGGAGAAGCTTATTTGACCGCGCCCTGCGTAACGCCGTTGATGATCCACTTCTGAGCGAACAGATAGATGACGATCATCGGCAGCATCGCCAGCAGGTACGACGCGAATGCCAGGTTGAACTCCGTGTTGAACTGTCCCTGGAACACGTACTGCACGAGCGGCAGCGTGTACTGGTTCTGATCGCTCAAGATGACGAGCGGCAGCAGGAAGTCGTTGTACGTCGACAGGCAGATCAGGATGCCCACCGTCGCGTTGATCGGCGCCATCAGCGGGAAGATGATGCGGACGAACGTCCCGAACGTCCCCGTGCCGTCGACCGTCGCCGCTTCTTCCAGATCGATCGGAATCGAGCGGATGTAGCCAACGTAGATGAACACGTTGAACGCGAGTCCGTACACCGTGTGCAGGATGATCAGGCCGAGCAGATTCGTCATACCGAGCGAAGCCGTCAGTTTGACGATCGGCAGCATGATGATCGGGAACGGAATGAACATGGCGCTGATGAAGTAGAAATACAGTCCTTTGAAAAACTTGCTCTTGCCCATGTTCCGCGCGACCGCGTAAGCGACGAGCGAGTTGCTCAGGATGGTCAGGACAACGGTCGAGATCGTGACGATCGCGCTGTTGCCGAGTGCCTGGAAAAAGTTCGTCATTTCGATCGCTTTGGCGAAGTTTTCAAAGCGCAGATTGGTCGGCAGGCCGAAAATGGAATTCACCATATCCGTCTGGTTTTTGAGCGCGATGGTGACGGCCATGTACAGCGGGAACAAGATGAAGATCGTCCCGAGCGCAATCAGGATCATGGCGACCCAGTTGGTCCGTTTGCGGGTTTTCATTACATATCCGTCTCCCTTCTCTGCAAGTATCGGATCTGCACGATCGAGATGACCGCAATCACGATAAAGTAGATGACCGAGTTCGCCGACTGATACGCGAATTCGCCGCCTTCGAAGCCACCCGTGTAGATCAGGTGCGAGATCGACTGCGTGGCGCGGCCCGGCCCGCCGTTCGTCAGCGCGACGATCAGGTCGAATACCATCAGCGCATTCTTCATCGCCAGGACCATATTAATGGTGAAAAAAGGAGCGATGAGCGGGAACGTAATTTTCCAAAACTCCTGCCATTTGTTGGCGCCGTCGAGACCGGAAGCTTCGTACAGCTGCGTCGGAATCGTCTGCAGGCCGGACAGATACAGAATCGTGTTCAGCGCGATGCCCTGCCAGATCGCGACGAACGCGACGCCGATCCAGGCGAGCGTCTGGCTGCCGAGCAGGTTCGTGGACAGCGCCCCGATGCCGAGGTTCTCGCCCCAGACGGTGAACACGTTGGAGAACAGGTAGTTGAATATGTAGCCGACGATCAGGACGCTCAGGATGTTCGGCAGGAAGTACACGCCTCGGAAAAAGTTCCGCGCTTTGATGCTGGCGTTCAGCCCCATCGCAATCAGCAGGCTGAGCACGTTGATCACGATCGTGACGAGAATCGCGAACTTGAACGTGAACCCGTAGGCGTTGCCGACGTTGTCGTCCTGGAACAGATAATAGTAGTTCTTGAAGCCGACGAAGTCGTACGTTTTGGCGAAACCGTTCCAGTTCGTGAAGGAGTAGAACACCCCCTGCAGAGCCGGGAACGTATGGAATACGAAAAACAGCAGCAAAGCCGGCACGGTCATCCAGTAAAAGGCGGCTTTTCTTTTTGCCATAGGGTCCTCCTTTCTCGACGCTTGAGCGGTGCGGGTGCTCGGAGGCGCTCTGGTGCTCGGGAGGCGCTCCGGGCGGGGAATCCCTTCAATCGCTGTTTCGGTCCGATTTTTGGATTGAACTTTTGCAAGGTGAAAATCGGACCTCAAAGGCGACCGCTTCGCTTTTCCGGGATTTCCCCGCCCTCCGCTCACGCTCGCGCGTCGAGTTGTTTTTGTAGGGTGGTAGGGCGGGCGGCCTTGTATCCAGGCCGCCTGGGTGAAGCGGGCGGCTGCGCCGCGGCGGGAATGGTCGGCGGCCGGGGCCTGGACGATTCCCGCTTTTAACAGTTCAAGATCAAGGGATCAAGAACGGATAGTGCAGAGCAAGGGCAGGGCAAGATCAAATGGGACAAAGGGCACAAGATCAAGAATGGATGGTGCAGGTCAAGGACAGCAGACAAGGGCGAGTCGAGAGAGTTACGCAGACCAAAAGGGTCAGGATCTGCGGTTGGCGACTTTGGTCCATTCGCTGTCGAGGCGCTTCAGGAAAGCGTCGACGTCGCCGCGCTGAAGGAATTCCTGCACGAGCGAGTTGAGCTGCACGGCGGCCGGGATATAATGGTCGGCAAAGTCGACGAGGCGGCCGGAGTCGAAATAAGGCTGAAGCTCCGCCACGGCCGGGTCGTTCTGGTCAATGCCTTCGACCGCGGAAAAGGCGGTCTGTTCCTTGATGTACTGCGAAATATTCTCGTCCGCGATCAGGAATTCGATAAATTTCATCGACTCTTCGCGATGGTCGGTGCTTTCGGCGACGGCCAGCAGCGTATCGACGCCGGAGACGAGATTGTTGCTTTCGGCGTCGTCGCCGGTCGGAGTCGCAAAGAAGCCGAGGTCGATATCGGCGTTGGCTTTGCGGATCTCCGGGATCGCCCAGCTGCCCTGAATATACATCGCGGCTTCGCCGTTTGCGAAAGCGCGGTTGCCGTCGGCGTACGTGCGGCCGAAGTTGTCGTTCGTGCCGTAAGGCAGCACGGCGAGCGCTTTCTCGGCGACTTCGCGCATGACGGGATCTGCGAACGTCACTTTGTCGTCGCGCCGTTCCAGGAAAAAGTCGATGCCGGCGATGTTCGGGGCCAGCGCGTTGAACAGCAGATTGGTCGTCCAGTCGTCTTTGTACGTGAGATAGAACGGCGTGATGCCCGCGTCCTGAATCTTCTGCGCGGTGTCCATGAACTCGTCCCACGTCTTCGGCACGTCCAGATTCAGCTCTTCGAAAATTTTGCGGTTGTACATAATCCCGTCGGCATTGGCCGCGTAGGGAATGCCGGTAATCGCTTCCTCGCCGGTCAGATCGTTCAGCATCTGCATATAGCGGGGATTAATCCGGTCCAGAAAAGGCTCTCCGGCCAGGTCGGCGAAAATCTCGCTTTGTCCGAGGACGGAGTATGTGTCCGTCGCGCCCATCCCGATGACGTCCGGCACGTCGTTTTTGACGACCCGCGTCATGAGCACCGTCTCGGCGTCCGGCGGATTGGTCTGCGTAACGACGATGTCCGGATTCTCCTCGTTGAACTTCGCGATCAGCTTGTCGAACGAACCTTTGGCTTCCGGCTTGTTTTGGAAAAACTCGATATGTACTTTTCCGTCAGCCGATTGGCCGTTTCCGCAGGCCGTCAGCATGAGCAGCACGCCCGACAAGCACGCCGCTCCCAGCAGTCTGCTCCATTTTGCCATGTGATGCGCCTCCTTGCAGTCTGATTTCTGTTGCTTGGGGCGACGGCGGCGGCTTGGCCGATCCCGTCTGCGCCGCCGTTCGCCCGTCCGCTTAACAATACCCGCTCGGGGATAGAGGCGAATCGTGGGGGTTAAAACGCTCTCGGGAAAAGAGAATCCCGCTTCGGCCGCTTTTTTTGCGCTGCCCGGAGATTCAACGCCGATTTGCGGGTAATAGATAAGCGATCGATCGCAGGCCTTCGCCGCGGGCCCAATCCCCCGGCCCGGCGGCGCGGCGGCGATCCATATCCGATAATCGGCTTTCCATATTCGCCACATACATCGCACTCCGCATACGCGGCACACATCCAAGGAGGTTTTTGAACATGGGAAAATACGTTGAAGTTGAACCCGGAGTCAATATTTACGTGGAAGACGTCGGTCAGGGAAGACCGGTCATTTTCCTGCACGGATGGCCGCTCGATTCGCGAATGTTCGAATACCAATATATGCGCCTGCCGGGCATGGGCTTCCGCTGCATCGGCATCGACGCGCGCGGCTTCGGCAAATCCGACGCCCCGTGGGAAGGCTACACGTATGACCGCTACGCGGACGACGTCCGTGCGGTCATCGACGCGCTGGGCCTCGAAGACGCCGTGCTCGTCGGCTTCTCCATGGGCGGCGCGACGGCGGTACGCTACGCGGCCCGCCACCAATCGCACGGCGTATCGAAGCTGCTGCTGATCGGCGCGGCCGCTCCGAGCTTCACCGTTCGCGACGGCGTGCCGGACGCGATGACGGTCGAAGACGTCAACGAACAGATCATTCAGCCTACGCTGGAAGATCGCCCGAAAATGATTACGGCGTTCGGCAAAAAGCTGACGCACAAATCGCCTAGTGCCTCTTCGTTCGCCTGGGTCGAAATGGTCGCTTTCCAGGCGTCCGCCGTCGGCACGCTCCGCGCCGCCGAGATGCTGCGCGACGAAGACCTGCGCGGCGACCTGGCGCAGATTACCGTACCGACCGCCATTTTCCACGGCGAGAAAGACGAGATTTGCCCTTACGGCCTGGCGCAGACGATGAACGCCGGCATCGCCACTTCCCACGTTGTGACGTTCGAGAAAAGTGGCCACGCCCTCATGATGGACGAACCGGAGAAATTTAATGAGGAGATTGTTGCGTTTTTACGGTAATGACCGTAAAAACCAAAAGATAGATCGTTGCGTTTTTATGGCGGTTGCCGCGAAACCAAAAGATAGATCGTTGCGTTTTTACGGCGGTTGCCACGAAACTAAAACTCAAATCCGCTGCGCGACCTCGGCCCAACCGGCTCGGGGCCGCCTTTACAGACAAGAAAGCCGTGCGCCCCGGGCGTACGGCTTTTTTAATGCCCGGAATACCCGCATCCCGCATCCCGCATCCCGCATCCCGCATCCCGCATCCCGCATCCCGCATAATTGTACGCCACGGCCGACCTAACGAATCCTAGACACGCTATTTGCCCTCGAAACCGCTTTTCCGCATTTTTAACGAATCCTAATCACGCTATTTGCTCCAAAACGGCCAAATCCCCGCTCGAAACGCCAAGTAAGAACATCACGATTCGTTAGATTTTCAAAAAAGCGGAATAAGCGCAAATAGCGATAAGAGGATTCGTTAGCTCTGGATTGCCTTTCGGTTACTTCTGGATCGCCTCTGGATTGTCCGTCGATTGCCGCTCGATTTCCACAAGGCTGCCTATTATTGCTTACGTTTGCTTCTGGTTGCTTTCTGTTTACCTCGCGACTGCTTCTTTTTGTCTCGTGACTGTTTCTTTTTTGCCGTGTGACTCACTCATGACTGCCTCGTAACTGACGCGCGACTCACCTAGGACTGCCCCACGACTCCCCCTCGGCGGCCGGTTCGCCGCACGTTCGCAGCGCGGACAAGCACGATTTCGAACCTCTCCGCTCGTCGCCGGGCAGGGTGCGCTTGCGCCGGGTCGCGCGAGGTCCGAACGGGTCGGCCGCCGGCGTCGGAAGCGCAGCCGGACCCGATGCGCCAAGCGCCCGCCTATAGGCGATCCTTTACTTTGACGGACGCCGGTAATACAATGAATCGGAAATCCCATTTCTAACCTATAAGGCGAGGGCACCATTATGTTCAAACCCGTAAGAAGCCGAAATCCGCTGCTCAGACTCAATCCGCCCCAAGTGTTGGCCGCCGGTTTCCTCGTCATGATTCTGGCCGGTTCCGGCCTTTTGTGCCTTCCGGCCGCTTCCGCCTCCGGGCAATCGATGGCTTACCTCGATGCCGTGTTCATGGCCGCTTCGGCGACGTGCGTCACCGGACTGTCCGTCGTCAATCCCGGCGTCGACCTGACGACGTTCGGGCAGCTTGTCCTGATCGGGCTCGTCCAGATCGGGGGACTCGGCTTCATGACCGTGGCCACGCTGATCGCGCTGGTGTTCCGCCGCCGGATCACGTTCCGCGAACGGCTGATTTTGCAGGAAACGCTGAGCCAGAGCTCGACGGAAGGTATCATTCGTCTGATCCGCAAAGTGCTGGTGTACGCGATCGTGATCGAATCGGTCGGCGCGATTCTGTTGTTCGCCCGTTTCTCGTTTGAAATGCCGCTGGGACAGGCCGCCTATTTCGGCGCTTTTCATAGCATCTCCATTTTTAACAATGCGGGCTTCGACCTGTTCGGGGCTATCGAAGGCCGGGCGGGCAGCCTGATCCATTACGTGGACGACCCGTTTATCAACCTGATCGCCATGCCGATGATTCTGCTCGGCGGCATCGGTTTTATCGTCATTGCCGACCTGCTCGCTTTTCCCAAAAAGCGCAAACTGTCGCTGCACAGCAAAGTCGTGCTGTCGATGACCGGCGCTCTCGTTATCGTCGGCGCGATCGTGATCTTCGTGTTCGAATTCAACAATCCCGCGACGCTCAAGCCGCTGGATCTGTCCGGCAAAACGTTTGCTTCGTTTTTCCAGTCGGTCACTTCCCGTTCGGCCGGTCTCGCGACGCTCGACGTGGGCGCGCTGCGGCAGGCGACGCAGTTCTTCATCGTCATCATGATGTTTATCGGCGCGGCTCCCGGCTCGGCCGGAGGCGGCATCAAAGTGACCACGTTCGCCATCCTGATCGGAGCGGTGCTCGCCATGATCCGCGGCCGGCAGGATATCGTCTTTTTCCGCTACCGGATCGCGCAGGACCGCGTATACAAAGCGATCACGTTTTCCCTGCTGTCTTTTCTGCTGATCGTCGTGGCCGCCATGATCTTGTCCGTCACGGAAAACTATTCGTTCCTCGGTATCTTGTTCGAAACGACGTCCGCCTACGCGACCGCAGGCATCTCGATGGGATTGACGTCCCAACTGACGCCGTTCGGACAATTCCTGATCATCGTTCTCATGTTCGTCGGCCGACTCGGGCCGATCACGCTCGCTTTTACCCTGACGCCGAAAATGGACAAAGAGCCGTTCCGCTATCCGGAAGGCAAAGTGACCATCGGCTGAGTCCGACACGCACCACGCCGCGGCCGAATACGGAATCGGCCGCGGCCTATCCGGAAAGGAGGATCGCCTCATGACACGTGAACGCAACCCGCAAGAACCGAAGCCGCTTTCCGATTCGGCGGCAGGCTCGCATGCCTCCCCGTCCGAACGGGACGCGGCGCCGCCCGAGACGCCGGAACCGACCGCGGCCGACGCGCCGCGCAAACGCAAACGCCGGCGCAAGCGGCGCTCCGGTTCGCAGACGCCGGCGGGCAGCCCGCCGGCGTCCGAACCTTCGGCCGAGGCGCCCGGCGCTTCCCGCGAAGTTCAGCCGGCCGCCCCGGCGCCGGAAGAAGACCGCGGCCAGCGCCGCGAAGCCGATCCCGCCGACGCCGAAGCCCCCGCCTCCGCCCGGCGCAAAAAAAGACGCGGCGGCGCGAAAAGCCGCCGCGGCAAGCCCGGCGCCGAAGCGGCCGCCGAGCCCGGCCCGACGGCCGAGGCCGAAGCGGAGCGCCACGCCGGCGGCGAAGCCGACAACGTCGGCCGGGCCGAGACCGTGCGCAGCGCCGGTC